>CAMCBY010000064.1 GCA_945873015.1 Klebsiella pneumoniae | reverse complement strand
TCCTTCTCCATCACGTCGGACTGCACACCGGCATCGAGCAGGTCGCGGATCGGTTCGATCATCGAATAGGGCAGGGTCACGTGCATGTAGCCCGAACCCGATTCCAGATCAATATGGAAAGTCGAGACCACCACCACTTCACTCGGGGTGACGATGTTGGCGAACTGCGGATTGACCTCGGAATTGACGTATTCGAACTTGACCGGCATGACCGGATCCCAGGCTTCTTCCAGACCGGCGAACACGATGTCGAGAAAACGTTTGACGATACGCATCTCGGTGGTGCTGAAGTCGCGCCCTTCAATCTTGTTGTAGAAGCGCCCTTCGCCACCGAAGAAACAGTCGACCAGTGAGAAAATCAACTTCGGGTTGCACACGATCAAACCCGAGCCTTTCAAGGGCCGCATGCGGATGATGTTGAGATTGGACGGCATCAACAGCGTGTGCACATATTCGCCGAACTTCGACAGTTGTATGCCCTCCAGTGAAATCACCGGCGAGCGGCGCAACATGTCGAACAGGCTCTGACGCAGATTGCGCGCCAGTCGCTCGTTGATCATTTCAAGCGTCGGCATGCGACCGCGCACGATGCGGTCCTGGGTGGTGAAGTCGTATTGCTGGGCGACGCCAGGCGGCAGGGCTTCATCGACCTCGGTCTCGACTTCGCCGCTGTCGACACCCGACAGCAGCGCATCGATTTCGTCCTGGGATAACAGATCGGAATTAGCCATGGCTCAAGATCCGGTGTGGCTGACGTGACAGCTCAATGCATCACGAAGTTGGAAAAGAAGAGGTCCTCGATGCCGGGTTTACCGACCTGGGCCTCCAACACTGCCTGCACCGCTGCCAGCGCGTCGGCACGCAGCTTCTCCTTACCCTCGTTGGGCATGAGGTCTTCGTAGATCTGGCGCGACAGCAGCAATACCAGCGCATTGCGGATGGCCGGCATGTGTTTCTCGACGGCCTTTTCTATTTCCGGCTCCTTGGTCACCACCGACAGTTCGCATTTCAGGTATTTGGATTTACCCGCGCGGTCTGCGAAGTTGATGACGAACTCGGGTTTGATGGTGATGTAGACCGGCTCATGGACGACTTCCGCTTCGGCGTGTTCCGCCGCCTCGGCTTTTTTGTCGCCGCCCTTCAACATCACCGCCACACCACCACCTATCGCGGCCAGCAGAATCACTGTCGCGGCGATGATGATGAGTTTCTTGTTACTGCCGGCCGGCGCCGCCGCTGCTGCTGCTTGAGACATGTTCGTGCTCCTGGATTCAAGTTCGAAGAACCCTAGTGCAATCGGCATGCCACCGGCAAAGCGTTTTGCCGCGTGCGCGGCCCGTGGCGCCCCAATGTCTCTAAGACACTGATAAGAAAGGGAGGAAATCTGGAGTCAGGTTCTGAAGTGCCGGCCGAACGAGGAGCTCGCCCGGGTTGCCAGAGCCTGCGCGCAGCGAGAGGTCGCTTTTATGACGCCTGCCGCCGCCCGCACACCCGGACTTCTGCCAAGTTCTTGACGGGGGTTCGACGCTTCACACGAAAGCGTCGATGAGACCCACACGCAGGTTGCGAGCCGCGCTGCGAGCAGCCGACGGCGCAGGCTCAAAATCATGCTCGCTCGCGCGGGCCTGACCGCCCTGGGAGGGTTCGGGCTGCTGGCGTTCCGGCATCTGCGCAAACACACCGGCCTGGCTTAAGGAGATACCGGCTTCTGCAAATGACGCGCGCAGCCGCGGCAGCGCTTCATTGAGCGCTTCGCGTGTCGCAGCGTGGGTAGCGGAGAGCTGAATCTTCGCTTCGTCGCCGACCATCGTCACGCGTACTTCTACCGGCCCGAGATCGGCCGGCGTAACCGCTATCTGCGCGCTCTGCACCTGGTCACCTATCATGAAGGAGATGTGCTGGTTGAGACGCTCGCTAAACAATGCCGGCTGATTGACTGGTAGTGGCGCGGGTTTGGCGACGTAACTCTGCGCGGGTGCCGGTGCTTCCTGCGCACGCGCGGCATGGGCGCCAGTCAGGGCGTCGAGGGCCTGGCTCGGTGTGCTCTCGCCACGGCTGGTGGCGCCGCCGGCTAACGCGGCGCTGAGATCGGCCAACAGGCCGTTGCCGTTGCCGCTGAGCGGAGCAGCACCGTCGGCTTCCGGTACCAACGGGGCGCTGCGCTCGCCGCCGCCGCCGGTCATGGCATCCTGCAGAGCGACAAAAGCGGTCGCGAATTCGTCTGCGCCGCCCTCGGCCTTGGCAGTACCGGACGCCAGCAGCGTCGACGGGCTGTCTGCCGCGGCCGGCAGCGGCGCGCGGCGCACACCGGCCTGGGTGGCAAGAGCTGGCCGCAGGGTCGGCAATTCCGGACCTGCGGCAGGCAGGGGCCCGCCCTCGGCGACGGTCTGCGCCGCATCCGGCATGGCCGCGGGCAAAGTGCTCTGCGCGAGCAGCGCGGCGATGAACGCATCGCTGGCGCCGGGCGCAATTTCCGTTGTTTTTCCGCTGCTTGGGTCCGCCTTGCCAACCAGCCGCGATTCCGTCGGGGCGTTGCTGGGACTCGGGGACGAAGGCATTGCTGAGTCAATGGCGGGCATTGTGTTCTCCAGATGGCCTGCGGGCCGGGCTACTACAGGCCGATATCAGCAAAGCCCGTGCCATAAATCCGTCGGGCGTCTGGGTGGCCGTGGCACAATTGACGGTCGCCGACCCGCCGAATCAAAGGGAGTTCACTACATGCACGTTTCGAACCGCAACCACGGCACGCGCCGCCGCATCCTGGTCACCGGCGGCGCCGGTTTCCTGGGGTCTCATCTGTGCGAAGCCCTGCTGGCGCGCGGCGATGATGTGTTGTGTGTCGACAACTTCTATACCGGTGCCAAGGACAACGTCGCCCATCTGCTCGACAACCCGATGTTTGAACTGATGCGTCACGACATCACGTTCCCGCTCTATATCGAGGCCGATGAGATCTATAACCTCGCTTGTCCCGCCTCGCCCGTTCACTATCAGTTCGACCCGGTACAGACCACCAAGACCAGCGTGCACGGTGCCATCAACATGCTGGGGCTCGCCAAACGTATCAAGGCGCGCATCCTGCAGGCCTCCACCAGCGAGGTCTACGGTGATCCGGAAATCCATCCGCAGACCGAGGACTACTGGGGTCACACCAATCCCATCGGGCCGCGAGCCTGTTATGACGAGGGCAAGCGCTGTGCCGAAACGCTGTTCTTCGACTACCACCGTCAGCACGGCCTGTCGATCAAGGTTGCGCGGATCTTCAACACCTACGGTCCGCGCATGCATCCCAACGATGGCCGCGTGGTGTCGAACTTTATCGTGCAGGCGCTCGCCAACCAGGACATCACGCTCTATGGCGACGGTGCGCAGACCCGCTCATTCTGTTATGTGGATGACCTGATTGCGGGCCTGGTGAAACTCATGGACAGCCCGGCCGATGTGACTGGACCTATCAACATCGGCAATCCCGATGAATTCACCATCCGCCAGCTCGCTGAACTGGTGGTGGAGATGACCGCTTCAAGCAGCAAAATCAGCTTTCAACCGCTGCCGACCGACGACCCGCGCCAGCGTCAGCCCGATATCACACGAGCCAGAACGCAGCTCGATTGGGAACCGAGCGTGAAGTTGCGCGATGGGCTGGTGAAGACCATTGCTTATTTCGAACAGCGCCTCGCGCGCTGACGAAATCCCCTGTAGGTGCGAATTCATTGCGTTTAGTTCTGAAACTGACATAACGAATCAACCGCTTGGTAGTTCTGAGCTGAATTCCGGCAACAAACTGGCTTGGTGAGTAGTCGGTCGCGGTATTGAGTGCGCTATCGCTGCGGCGGGGCGTCCAGATCATTGTGGGTCAGACTTCAGTCTGACACTGTCGGCACCGTCTGCCGCCGCCCATCGCGGATGAATGTCAGACTGAAGTCTGACCCACAGAGGATCAAATACCGGTGCTAAGTTTGAGACCTGCACCCAATGCATTCCCACCTTTAGTGCCGCAGCATGACGTCGAGACCTGTTTCCCAATGTGCGAATGAATTCGCACCTGCGGCAGATCAGAATCCCCGGAACCGCTCTTACATCTGCGACATTTCCACGCGGCGGTCATCGATTTCACGCTGCAGGCGGCCTTCGCGATCGGTGTCTTCGTTGCGCGTGCAACGGTCGAGAATATCGACCAGCACGTTGGCGCGCTGGGCTTCGCGTTTCCAGGCAACGAGATCTTCAGCGCATTCGCGTTCTGAGCGCGTCACCATCGCTTCGAGCGCGGTAATGGTGCGCTCAAGCTGGCCGAGGAATACGCGCGTATCGCGCGCCGCAGCGGCGGTCATGGACTGCCCCGGATTCTGTAGGGCGCGCGCGTATTCCTGACGATAGCGGCGGAATTCCTCCAGCTTTTTGAGATTGCCATCATGCCGCCCGCGGGTGCCGGCGAGTTTCTGCGAGGCCACCGTTTTCTGCATTTCGTTCAAACTTACGATGCGTTTCATGCGTTGGCTGCGATTCATGAGGGTGTGCCTGCTGGAAATTAACCGTCAATGACGTCACCACCGGTGACGGTGGCAAGGGCGGTGACGGCGTCGTTGAAGTTGACCGCAGCGCGGCGGTCCTGGCTGAGGAAATTCAGAATCTGGGGGCGCATTGCCACCGCACTGTCGAGCTCCGGATTGGCACCGCGCTGATAGGCGCCGACATTGAACAGATCGGAATTCTGTTCGTAGAGCGAATAAAAATGTTTGAGCGCGCGCGCGTATTTGATCTGCCGCTCGCCCACCACCTGCGACATCACGCGGCTGATGGACGCCTCGATATCGATGGCCGGATACAAGCCGCGCTCCGCCAGGCGCCGCGACAGCACGATATGGCCGTCGAGGATCGCGCGCGCCGAATCGGCGACCGGGTCATTCGGGTCATCGGCTTCGGTCAACACGGTGTAAAACGCGGTGATCGAGCCGCGTCCGCCAACCCCCATGCCAGCGCGTTCCACCAATTGCGGCAGTCGCGCGAACACCGACGGCGGAAAGCCGCGCGTCGCCGGTGGCTCGCCGATGGTGAGCGCTATCTCGCGGTTGGCCTGTGCATAGCGGGTCAGGGAATCCATCAACAACAGCACATGTCGGCCGGTATCGCGGAAATACTCGGCGATGCTGGTCGCCATGGCCGCGCCATGCATACGCATGAGCGGCGGATTGTCGGCCGGCGTCGCCACCACCACCGCGCGCGCCATACCGGACTCACCGAGGATTTGTTCAATGAATTCTTTAACTTCTCGGCCGCGTTCACCGATGAGGCCAACCACGATCACGTCCGCGTCGGTGAAACGCGTCATCATGCCGAGCAGCACCGACTTGCCGACGCCGGACGGCGCGAACAGCCCGATGCGCTGGCCACGGCCGACTGTCAGCAGCGCGTTGATCGAACGCACGCCGACATCGAGCGGCTCACTGATCACGGCGCGTTGCAGGGGATTGATCATCTCTCCATATAGCGGCCGTCTCTCGGTCAGGTGCAGGGGTCCGCGACTGTCGAGGGGACGGCCGGAGCCGTCCAGCACGCGGCCGAGCAGCGCCTCGCCAACCGCCACATCGCCGGCGCCGCCGAGCGGAATCACCCGTGCATTGGGCGACAGGCCGCGCGGAATACCGGTAGGCATAAGAAACAATCGTTCGCCGGAAAAACCCACCACTTCAGCATCGACATCGACGCCGCCGGGGTTGTAGACCCGGCACCTGTCGCCAATCGCCGCCTGGCAGCCGACCGCCTCCAGGGTCAAGCCGACCATGCGTGACAGCTTGCCTTCGACCGCCACCGCCGGCGGCTCGGCCAAACGCTCGAAATAGGGTTCAAGTCCAGCGCACCAGCGGCTCGCCGGATTGGAGTTCATGAACGTTGCGAGTTTGGTGCTCACGCTGTGCCCCGGTCGCCTTCGCGTTCACCGCCAAACATCTTTGATGCAATCGCGGCAATCCGCGATTCGACCGTGGCATCGATACGCGAGGTCTCGGTCTCGACGATGCAGCCGCCACGCGAGATCAATGGATCTGCTTCCACCCGCCAGCTGATACCGTCGGTATCAATAGCGAGTGCCGAGCGCACCAATTCGGCGTCATCGGGATTTAAATGCAAGGTCGTGCCGCGACTCGCTATCGGCAACAGGCGCATGGTCTCGCGCACCACGCCGATCACTTCGCCCGGTGCGGTCTTCAATTCACGGCGCACCAGATGGCGCGCAATCAGCAGCGCAAGCTCGGCCACCGAGGTCACCATGTCTTCATCGAGCGTCGCGAGTGGCGCGACCAGCTGCTGGGTCACCGCATCGAGGATTTCGCAGCGCGCGATGATATCGGCGGCAGCGCGGCGCTGACCGTCGGCATAACCCTCCACCGTGCCGGTCTCGAAGCCTTCGGCGTAGGCCTGTTTGTGGATGCTTTCCAGTTCGCGAGCGGTCACCACACCCGCACCATTGGCGCCGTTGCGCACCAGAATCTGGTCAATGTCCGGCAATTCGTAAGGTGTCACCTCACCGCTGCCAGGGCCGAAGCCGAGTTCGGTCATGGTGCTGCTTTGTTCGCTCGCGAGGGCTTCGGCGCTGTGCATGCTCATGCTCTTTCCTTACACCATCTGCTCGCCGGTGCCGCCGAGGCTGATAGTGCCCTCGTCGGCGAGTCGCCGCGCAATCCCCAGGATTTCCTTCTGCGCGCCCTCCACTTCCGAGAGTTTGACCGGGCCCTTAGATTCCAGGTCTTCACGCAGCATTTCCGCCGCGCGGCTCGACATGTTCTTGAAGATTTTTTCCTTGATGCTCTCATCGCAACCTTTCATCGCCAGCACCAGGTTGTCGGTCGACACTTCTCGCAACAAAGCCTGAATGCCGCGGTCATCAATATCTCCAATGTTCTCGAAGGTGAACATCAGATCCTGAATCTTGGTCGCGAGGTCGGCATCGGCTTCGGTGATCTGTTCGTTGATCTTCGCTTCGATGCTGCGGTCGACAAAGTTGAGGATTTCGGCCGCGCACTTGATACCGCCGAGCGATGACTGCTGACCACCGGCGCCACCGCGCAGCTGCAATTCCAGCATCTCATTCAATTCCTTCATCGCCGCAGGCTGAATGCCGTCCATGGTCGCGACGCGCATGAGCAAGTCGGAGCGGGTGTTTTCCGGCAGCATCGACAGCACTTCGGCGGAGGTGTCGCTGTCGAGATAGGACAACACGATGGCAATGATCTGCGGGTGTTCAAAGCGCACCAGTTCGACAATGGCGCGCGGGTCCATCCACTTCAAGGATTCGAGTCCCTTGGCGTGTCCGCCGAGCAGAATACGGTCAATCATGCTGCTGGCCTTTTCCTCACCGAGCGCATTGGTCAACACCGAGCGGATGTACTCCTCGTTACCGATGCCGATGCCCGTATGCGAACGCACCAGTTCAATGAACTCGCCAATGGCGGTGCTGACGCTGGTCGGCGAGACCACGTCAAGACTGGTCATGGCCACACCAATTTTCTGCACTTCGCGCGGACCTAGATATTTCATGATCTCGGCGGCCGGGCCTTCGCCAATGGACATCAGGAAGATTGCCGCCTTCTGGGCGCCGTCGAGGGGTGCTGCTGCTTCAGCCATAGGGATTCCAGTGTGTGTCTATTCGCCGCCGACCCAGCCCTTGATGACCTGCGCGGCGACGCGCGGGTCATTGCTCACGAACTGTTTGACGCTGTCGATGTTCGGGTCGATTTCCGAAGACGCCAGCAACGGGGTGTTGTCGGCGCGTTGATTGGTTAAAGCCATCTGCCCGTCCATGCCGGCGGGGCCGGTCAGGGCCGGCATGCCATTGGCATCGACGCCGCCTTCGAGGGCCGTGACGTCGCCATTGGCAGCAACAGTCAACGGCTTGCTCATCAACGATTTCACGGTCGGTCGGATGACGCCGAACAGCACGAACAGTACGAACAATCCGCCGGCGACCTGTTTGGCCACATTCCATGCCCACGGCTGCTGCCAGATAGGCAACTCCGGCAGCGGCTCGAGCGCCGGCGGCGCCTGAAATTCGGCACTGGTGACGGTGACCGAATCGCCGCGCGCGGCATCAAAACCGATAGCTTGTTTGACCAGGTTGGTCATGCGTTCAATCTCGGCTTCACTCAAGGCCGCCGCCGGCGCTGCGACCGCAGGGGCGGCGGCCGCAGCGGCAGTGTCACCTTCAGCCGCCTTGTCGCCCTCAGCCTTGTCGCCTTCGGCCGGGGCGGTCGCAGGGGCGACTGGGGCAGGCGCCCGCACCACCACCGCAACCGACAGGCGGCGAATGCTGCCGACGTTGTTTTTCTCCACCACCACGTTTTTATCCACTTCGTAGTTGGTGGTCTTCTGGCTACGTTTGTTGACCGATGCAGTGTCTTTGTTGGCCGCGCCGTTGGCGCCCGGGGCGCCCTGACCATTGGCATTGGCGGTCTGCTCCGGCGCGGTGGCTGCACCGGGCGGCTGATTGCTGAGTGCACCCGGCACACCATTGGCAGCATCACCGCTGCGTTCTTCCTCGCTGGTGCTTTCACTACGCACCGCCGACAAATCGGGGTTATAGGTTTCCTTTGCCTGTTGGGTCTCGGTGAAATCGAGGTCGGCGGTGACTTCGGCGCGCACGCCGTCCGCACCAACGAACGGCGTCAGAATCGCCTCGACTCTGCTGATATAGGACTGCTCAAGATTACGCGTGTACTCGAAACGTTTGGCCGACACCGCCAGGCTGTCGTTGCCGTCGCCGTTGTCGGTCAGCAGATTGCCGCGCTGGTCGATGACCGTGACCTTGTTGACCGGCATGCCCGCGACTGCCGCCGATACCATCTGCGCAATCGCCGCGACCTGATGGCGCTCGAGCTGACGGCCGTTATAGAGGTCGACGATGACCGACGCGGTTGGGTCGCGCTTGGTGCGTGCGAAAGCTGATTGTTTGGGCTGCGCGATATGCACGCGCGCTGATTTGACGTTGGTGATATGGGATATCGACCGCGACAACTCGCCTTCGACGGCGTGCTGATAGCGTGCTTGCTCGAGGAACTGGCTGGTGCCGAAAGGCTGCTCGCTGTTCATCGCTTCAAAACCATTGCCCTTGCCGCTCGCGGGTGCGAGCCCGGACCCCGCGAGTTTCATGCGCGCGGTGGCAAGATTCTCGGCCGGCACCAGCACCGTGCCGCCGTTGGGATCCATGCGATAGGGAATGTTGTTGCTGGTCAGTTGTTCGACAACCTGATTGAGATCGCGGTCCTCGAGATCTGCAAACAGCACCGCGTATTCCGGCTGCCGCGCCCACAGTGCCACATACAGACCGAGCGCCACCGCCGCAGCCAGTCCAACCAGCACACCGACCTGGCGCAGCAGCAGCATCAAGGATGCCTGGGCGTTGAATGTGGCAGCTTCAGCCATGGTCGTAACTCACTTGGTAGCGCGTGCTTATAGCGGCATGTTCATGATGTCCTGGTAGGCCGACACCAGTTTGTTGCGTACCTGGGTGGCGGCCTGGAAGGACAGGTTGGCTTTCTGGATGGCGACCATCACCTCCGCCACATCGACGCCTTTGTCGCCACGTTCAAAGCGGTCCTGGAGTTTGGTCGCCGTCACCTGTTGGTCGGTGACAAAATTGAGGGCGTTCTTCATCACGTCGCCGAAGTTGACCGCCGGCGTGGTGCCGGCGAGCGGGTTGGCGTCACTGACCGCACGCGGCAATTCAAGGCCGCGCGCCTGCGCAGTCAGAGCGCGCATCTGCGCGAGTACCGCCTGGGCGTCGATGGTGTTGTTCATGATTCCCTCCCGTTCTCGTTAGCGTGCGTGATGCTCAGACGCCGGGCACCGCGACGCCTGCGTCGCGCAGGCGGGCGAGTTTGTAGCGCAGGGTACGTGGGCTGATACCGAGTTTCTCCGCGGCGAACTTGCGGCTGCCGTGGCCTTCTTCCAGCGCGGTCAGAATCAGACGGCGCTCGTGGTCTTTAAGGTCGCCCCCCAAAGAGTCGCCACCGGCATCGTCGTCTTCATAATCTTCGTCGTGCTCGAACACCACCGCGCGTGTTGACTCGGTCACGCCCGCACCGAGTTTGGCCGACACCGCCGGCGTCATCTGTTCGAACACCAGATCATCGAGATTGATGCCTTCACCCTGATGCAAAATCATGGCGCGCTGCATGACATTGTCGAGTTCGCGGATATTGCCCGGCCACGCGTGTTCCATGAGGCGTGCGCAGGCTGCCGGCGTGATGAGCGGCGCATTCGTGTGGCTGCGCAGGGCAGCACGCGCCAGCAACGCACGGGCCAGCGGCACGATGTCGTCACGGCGCTGACGCAGCGGCGGCACATTGAGCGGCATGACGTTCAAGCGGTAATAGAGATCTTCACGAAAACGCCCCGCTTCCACTTCGCGACGCAGGTCGCGATTGGTAGTGGCAACGATGCGCACATCGAGGTCGATGATCTTGTTCGAACCGAGGCGCTCGACTTGACGCTCCTGCAGTACGCGCAGCAGTTTGGCCTGCAGCGCGAGCGGCATCTCAGAGATCTCGTCGAGCAGCAGAGTCGAGTCCTGCGCCTGTTCGAATTTGCCGGGGCTGGCCTTGTAGGCGCCGGTGAATGCGCCCTTGTCGTAGCCGAACAGCACCGCTTCGAGCATGTTGTCCGGAATCGCCGCGCAGTTGATGGCGACCGGCGCCTGCGCCGCGCGCTGCGAATAACGATGAATGGTGCGGAACACGATTTCTTTACCGACACCCGATTCGCCGGTGATCATCACCGATGCGTCCGATTGTGCGACACGGCGTGCCAGTTCAAACACGCGGCGGCTGACCGCATCGACCGCCACTACGTCGTCTTCCAGCGGCGCTGGCGCCGGCGGCAACCAGTCGCTGATACGCGCCACCAGCACTTCGGCTTCGAACGGCTTGACCAGATAATCGGTAGCGCCTTCACGCAGCGCACTCACCGCGCTTTGAATCGACTCATAGGCGGTCATCAACACCACCGGCAGATCGCGATAACGAGTGCGGATCTCGCGCAGCAGGGTGTGGCCGTCCATCGGCTCCATCTGGATGTCGCTGATCACGAGGTCGAACTGCGCGTCGGCCAGCAGTTCGAGCGCAGCGCTGCCATCGGCGGCACCGGTCGCCTCGAAGCCGGCCAGCGTAGCGGTGTCGAGCAAGGCCTCACGCAATGCGTGATCGTCTTCGACTATCAGAATCTGAGTGGGGTGGCTGGTCATGATGTCATCCTGCCTGACGCAAATCGGCCGGCGCGAACGCGCGAACGGCATGCGGCTCTTGGGTTACTGGGGAATCTTGCGCTGCCGACTGCGACCCGATGAGCGGCAGCGTCATGAGGAAACAGGCGCCTTGGCCGTGACCGGCAACGAGGGTCAGCTCACCGCCATGAGCCTGTGTCACGGCGCGCGCAACAGCGAGGCCAAGGCCGGTGCCGTTGGCGCGGGTGGTGAAAAACGGTTCGAAGATCTGCACCGCCTGTTCGCTCGTGATGCCCGGGCCGTTGTCTTGAAAGGCGAGACAGAACTTGCCGTCAACGACACCCGCAGTGACCGTCATGCGGCCCTGGGCGCGGCACGCGTGGCTGGCGTTGTCGATGAGGTTGAGGCACACGCTGATCAAAGCCGCGCTGTTCACATAGACGCGGCCCGCATCGTCAAGCGGTGCAAATTCGAGTTCGAAGCCGCTCACGCTGAACGCTTCACGCGCGGCGCTTTCAACAGCGGCCAGCAGCTCACGGGCGGCAACCGGTTCAACCGAGAGCTGACCGCCGCGCGCAAACAGCAACATTTCATCGACCAGCCGTTCGAGCTTGCGTAAGGACATGAGGCTGCGTTCGACCACACGCTCGCGGTCGGCGTCGCTGCGGGTGCGACGCAGGTTGCCGACATTGAGCAGCGCCGCCGCCAGCGGCGTGCGGATCTGGTGCGCCATCGCCGCAGCCATCTCGGTCTTGGCCGACAGGCGCTTGTGATGGGCGAGCTGGTCCTGCAGCAGACGCGTTTCAGTGACGTCCTTGATGAGCAGGATCTGGCCAGGTTCGCCGCTCAGAGCCTG
>CAMCBY010000063.1 GCA_945873015.1 Klebsiella pneumoniae | reverse complement strand
GAGTGGTGAAATCGCTGGCATAAGGATTGGCGCGCAGATGGCAGGCGCCGCGGTTGCTGGTCGCATAACCGAGCCCCATACCCTGCATGGCACGTCCGTCATAAGCCGCGAATTCCTGGCCCTTGACCGCCATCGACAGGTCCGGGTGGCCGTATTTGGCGGTCAACAGTTTGGAGCCCAGACCGAGATCGCGGCCGAAACCTTCACCTTTGCCGGCCAGCTCCGCCATCAGGCACAAGGCCTCGGCGTTACCGAATTTGAGATCCACGCCGCCGGTCTGCTCCTTGGTGATGGCGCCGATTTCATACAGCTCCATCGCTGCCGCGAGTGTGCCGCCAAAGGAAATCGGGTCCATGCCGTATTCGTTGCACAGGAAGCCGGCATAGGTGGCCGCTTCCATATCCGCCACACCCACCGCCGAACCCAGCGCATAGGCGGTCTCGTATTCGAGACCACCGGAGGCGTGATGGTATTGCGGTTTGTCCTTGACCGAGAAGTGTTTCGGATCGATGTGCGAGATGCGTCCGCAGCCGATGGTGCAGGCGAAGCAGGCGCCGTTCTGAATGAGATTGACGTGGCCGTTCTCGTTCGGCGACTTCATGGTGACCGCGTTGAGTTTGCTCGACCCTTCGAACTGCACCTCGCGATTGTTGCGGGTCGGCAGCGCACCGACAGTGCCGGTGATGTCCATCATCGAGATGGTGCCATCGGAGGTCATGCCCTTGCGGCCGGGATTGACCGCCAGCGCGTCGCTCGCGACCTTGACTGCACTCATGAACTTGCTCGCGTCATGCGGGCGTACGCCCTTGGTGCCGCGCACCGCGATGGCCTTCAACTGTTTGGAGCCCATCACCGTGCCGACGCCGGAACGGCCAGCAGCGCGATGCAGATCATTGACGATACACGCGTAACGATTGCCGTACTCACCGGCCTGGCCGATGGAGGCGATACGGATCAGCGGATCGTTGTGCGTGTTCTTGATCGCCGGCTCGACTTCCCACACCGACTTGCCCCACAGCTCGTCGGCCGGCAGCAACTCGGCTTTATCGTTTTCGATGTACAGGTAGACCGGCTTTGGCGAGCGGCCTTCGAGGATGATGAGGTCGTAACCCGCCATCTTCAGTTCGCCGCCAAATTGGCCGCCCGAGTTGGACGCAGCGATGGCGCCGGTCAAAGCGCCCTTGGTTACCGCCGTCCAACGACCACCGGTCGAGGCGATGGTGCCGGTCAACGGTCCGGTGGCGATAATCAGTTTGTTATCGGGTGAGAGTGGATCGACCTTAGGGTCGATTTCTTCCATGAGGTATTTGGTTGCGAGGCCGCGTGAACCGAGATACTGCTGAGCCCACAGCATATTGAGTGGTTCGTTGGTGCAGGTGCCCGCAGTGAGATTGACGCGCAGAATATTCTTTTGCCAGCCCATGATGCTCTCCTGGAATCTATACCGCTCGACAGGCGGACCTGTCCGCATTCTACGGGCTTTGGCGCGCCGATAAAGTTGTTTGATGTTGCGAGTCCAAACTAGGGGGGATTTCCATGCAGTTCATCGGGATATAGCGACGTGGTAAATCCGTCGTCATCGACAGCCCGTTTGGCGCGCCTGCGCGCCCTCGGCGCGGTGGGGCTGCGGCCGCGCATCGGTCTGCGCTGGCCCCATGTTGCCGACCACGGACTGCGTCGCGTGCTGCCTCTGCCGCGCTGGAAAGTCGCCATCGGCGTCGTCGCCGCGCTGTTCGCGGTCATGTGTGTGCCGTTACTGGCGGTCGGATTGCCCCACCACGGCGCCAGCAGCAATGGCCTGGGCAGCTTGACCGCCCTGCTGTTTCGATGGTTCTGCATGCTGGGCTGGGCGACGGCCGCAGCATTGCCGGGCCTCGCGTTGGCCGCCCTGCTGTTCGGCCGCGAAGTGGTGGTGGTCGAAGCCGGTTTGCTGCATCTACGCGCGGAGTTGCTGGGGGTCGGGCTGGGCGCCGACTACCCGGCAGGCGAAGTGCGCAAGCTGCGCGTGGCGGAAGGCGATGCAGACTCGGGCACGGCCTGGCGTGGCACCCATGTGGTTTTTGATTTTCACGACATCCCGGTGGCACTCGGCAGTCGGCTTGACGCCACCCACGCCGCGCAATTGTGTATGGAACTGCAACAGGCGCTGGCGCAGTCCGCGTCGGCTGACGGCGCGCGGCCGGCGCCACAAGCGGATGCGCCGGCCACACTCCGCGCGGCGACCGCCCCACCCTTACCGGTCACCACTGTGCCCGCCTCGCGGCTCGCCCTCCTGGGCCTGCTCGCCGCCAATCTGCTGCCGTTGGCAGGCGTACTGCTGTTCGCCTGGAAGGTCGGTGACATCATGCTGGTGTACTGGGCCGAGAGCGTCATCATCGGCCTCATCAATGTCGTCAAACTGGTTGTCATCGGACGCTGGGCCGCGGTTTTCTTCGCGCCCTTTTTCCTCGGCCATTACGGCGGCTTCATGGCAATGCATCTGATGTTCATCATGATGTTTTTTGTGCGCGGCCCCAGCTACCAGGGCGATATGCCACTCAGTGAAGTGACGCACATGCTCGCCGCATTGTGGCCGGCCCTGCTCGGTTTGAGCCTGAGTCACCTGCTGTCCTTCGCGCAGAACTTCATCGGTCGTGGTGAATACACCCGCATCAAACTCTCGGCGCAGATGAACGCGCCTTACCGGCGCGTGCTGGTCATGCAGTTCACCATTATTCTTGGCGGTATGTTGACCTTGGCGCTGGGTTCTTCCGTCGCCGCCCTGGTGCTGATGGTAGCGCTCAAGTTACTGGTTGATGTGCGCGCCCACCGCCGCGAGCGTCAGCGTGGCGCGGCAAGCGCAGACGATACGCCGTAGCAGCAGATCACGGCGCGACGCAGCCGAATTCGACATCGAATCGGGTGGTGCCTTGCGGCCACGCTGCAACATTCTGCGCGTGAGGTTCGGCGCAACAAGCGCGCGCTGCGACTTCGGCCGCGGCCAGCGCCGCATCGCGTTGCGCAAGCCAGCTATCCGCGCGAGTGTCATCGGGCAATTGCAGCCGCACGCGACAACCCGCCCCGCTACTGACCGATGCCACCAGTCGGCGTTGTTGCTCAGCACGCGGCGCCGGCGGTTTGTCGCCAACCGGCAGCTCGCATTGCGCCGGCTGACGCGCACAGCCGCCGATAAACAAGCACACCAGCAGAGATAGACCTGCACGCGACAGCGCGCAGCCAAGGCCCTTCTCCATCACTGTCTCCCCGAGGTTTGTGTCAGTTTAGCCGAGTGTGGCGAGCGGGTGTTTCTACGTCTCGGTCGGGGCGTGACAAGCCGCGCAGAGCGCGACGAGACGTATCAGATAGACAGGCGAGGAGCGAGCGAGCGGCTAGCGCAGTCACTTGTTCAGAGTTTCCTCGATTTCAGTCATGCAAAAAAAAGGGCTGCGTGATGAACAGCCCCGAGAGGAGTGCCACAGGGGGTGGCGATTTCGCTAAATCAGCGAAAGAAACCGTGTGCGAATTTACCTGTGCCGTTTTGATCCGTTCGAATCCAGGCAGCAAAAATCGCAAGCGCGAGGCAAGACCATCGCAGCGCCTGCAGTCTAGCGACGATGTGCGTCACGAGCGCCTGTGCGCCGCGGCACTGCAGTGAATGACGCGACGTTTGTCCGAAAATGGCACAAAAAAAAGCGGCGCCGAAACGCGCCGCGATCGATGGACGGCACGAACTTGCGTGCCGTCCATCTATTGCGAAGTTTATTCTTCAGGCGGTGGCGCTGCCGGCTCCGGCCGCGGCGGCGCGGCACGCCACAGACCATCGCTGCTGAAGGCACGCCATCCCCAACGCAGCCAATCAAGCAAGGCAAACGCCAGCCACAAAGCCCACGCCAGCATGAGACCGCGATAGAACCATAGAGACACCGACAGCACCCAGGCCTGCGGATGAACATCACTCACGCGGTCCTGGAACCATTGCAATTCGGTGCCGAAAGAACCGTTGCCGGCTATCTGCATGTCGGGCTGACCGAGCAGGCCGTGCTCGATGGCCTGAAACAGGATGGCGAGTGCACCCAGCGTCAACAGCGCCAAAACGACCTGCACCAGATTAAAAGCGTGACGCTCGAGCGTATTACCCGCACGCTCGCGCCACGCGAGTGCGAACAACCACGCGACCACCAGCAGCGCAAGAATCACATCGACCTGTGTCAGGCCGGTCACCAGCAGTAACCACTGCACGGTGGTCAAGGGCGTGGTACCGAGGCGCCCGAGACCGACCGCCACCAGACACCACACCAGCAACACTCCCCAGAACAATACCGCCGGTCCCAGACGTGGACCGCCCGCCAGCAGGATCCAGCGGTCTTGCGGCATGGACAGCACGAGGCTGGCATTGACGCTCGGCGTGCCGAGACTCCATGGCGGCAATCGATACACACTGCCGACCGGCTCATCGCTATGCCAGTTCAAGGTGAATTGCTGTAGGCCGGGCACCACCGGCAAAGTGAGTTTCTGACCGTCCTGGCGTATCGGTTGCGCTGCGCCGTTGACGCTGACCGAACTCAAGGCCGCGCCGGCGGGCAGAGTCATGAAGTGTTGTCCGCCCTGTGAACTGCGCAAGCTGAACTCCAGCGTGAAGTCGCTGGCGCGCTGCGCGGGACGTACCGCCAGACGACTGTTGTCGATGGTCAGACTCTGACCTTGCACGCCGCGCGGACGACTCAAGTTCAAGGTCACACTCTCGCCCGGCCATGGTTGCCAGGTCGGCAACCATTGGCCTTGTTCGTTCTGATGATGCACGACCGCCAGCCCGGCCAGCTCCGCATGCCACAGCGGCGCGATGTCGGCACGCCAGGTTTCGACCCAGTCGTGGCTGTCGGGCGCGGTCAGTACCAGCGCAGGGCTTTGTGCCAGCACCGAGCTCCACTGCATTTCGCTGTCGCCGGCCGCCATATTCAGTTGCACCCGTCCAGCCACGACTTGTGTGCCGGCGCTGGTGACCGACTCGCCGGGCAACAACGGCACCGCCAGTGCGGCCGCACTGTCGGCGGGCGTCAAGCGCGTCACGCGCGTTTCGACCCGCCAATCAAGACCGAGGCGCAGCACGCGCTCCACGCGGAAAAAGGCCGGCAACGCGCGCGCCTGAAGTGCTTGTTCGGTACTGCCGGCGCGCGCCGCGGCGCGCGTAAAAATGAGTTGTGGTTCGGCGCCGCCGTCGGCGCGTTGACCGCTCACGCTCCAGCCCTCCAGCGCCACTTCGAGATGTTGCGGCGGCTGCACAAAGTTCAGTTGGAAACTGGCAGCGGCCGGCACCTCACCTTTGAGCTCGACACGATGATGCCCCTCGGCCAGTTCCAGCCACAACACACCGGCAGGGTCACGATAGAGCCCGCGCTCGTCGTCTTCGTCCACCACCACCGTGCGCGGCAGCCATTGTTCGGCGCCGCCCGGCAAGGGCACCGCCACCGCATGTACGGCGTGCACTTCGAGGCTGAGACTCAACAGTTCATCACGCAGCTCGACGCGCATGCGCGGTACCGCCGCGCAGTTCGGCACACACTCCGGCGCACGGGTCAGTCGCGCGCCGAGTTCCTGCAGCAGTGCGGCATCGGGCAATGCCGCGTGCGCGACTGTCGGCGTCATTACGCCGGCGACAGCCAGGCTCAGCAGCAGCGCCACTGCCGCGCCGCGGGCTTGCAACGCGTGCCGCGAACCACGCAGTGCGTCGCGTAAAAACAGCGTCACCAGGGCTGCCAGCAAAAACACCCGCGCGACTGCAAGCCCGAGATTGACGCGCGGCGAGATGAGATAAAGCGTGACGGTCTGATCTTGTTTGACCGGCCCGTTCCAGTTCAGGCTAACCGTGTCCCAGCGCCACGCCGGCAGTCCCGGACCGGTCTGGATGGTGGCATGCGGATCGATATCCTGCACGGCGCCGGTGGCCGCGCCGGCGCCGTCGCTCATCGCACGCGTACTCGGCAGCTTGCGCGCGACGTTGCTCAGGCTGTCCAGCATCGCGCCACTGCTCTCGGCCTCCGCCACCATTGGCGCCTCGGCCAGCACTTGCGCCGGCGCCGCTGCTGGCACGGCATCCGCGCCATCGGCGGCGATGTTGGTCTGGCTTGTATAGGGGTGCGCAAGCTGCGGAAAGAGCCCGACCCGCAGTTGATTGATCATGAAACCGAGACTCAGCACCACCATCACGGCGAGGGCGACATTACGATAACCCGCCACCCAGCGGCGCAAGCCGTTGCTCGGCAGAACGCTCAGTAGCGCCTGGGCTGCGAGCAGATGCAGCCACACCTGGCGTGGTGCCTGGGTTTCGTGCCAGATCAGCGCCAAGGTCAGCAAGGCCAGCACGGCCCAGCCGCGACCGCACAGCCGCGCCAGCGCAATGGTGATGATCAGCACCAGGAACAAATCGAGCAGGGTCCAGCGCTTGAGCCAGGTGTCCGGCACATTGTCGGCACCCTGCGCGGCCCACAGCCGCCAACCGGGCGGCAGATGCAGTTGCGTGGACAATTGATTGACGTCTACCGCCCAGCCAACCGCCGGCAAGGTGCCGGATTCGAGCCGCGAATCAGCCAGCAGGTCAATCGCACCACGCCGCACTTCGACACCGCGCGCGGCATCGCCGGACGCAGTAATAAATTGCGCTTCGCCGTTGAGAGTGACGCGCCCGAGTTGCAGCGCGGGACTGACATCGAGACGCCACTGGCGCGTCATCTGGCCGCTCAGATGATCCTGCACGGTATAACCGGCACCGTCGAAGTCCAGCCACAGTTGCCGCTGCAGAGTCAGCTGATCCGGTTCCGGCAATGGATCGCCGCGCCGCTGCTCAACAAACTCCAGCGCATCGCCCTGGGTCATGCGCCAGCTCGGCAGACCACGCCACGCTTGCGGTGTATTGGTCTGCTGCGGGTCGACCACCGTGCCGCCACGCACTTCAACCAGACGTAAGGCCGTACGCGCGGCGAATGCCCAGATTTCTTCGGCCGGCCACGGCGCCGGCACGACCGGCGCGGAAAGGCTGCTGGTCATCGCGCTCTGACGACTGCGCAATTCAACGCGCCAATGACCGGGCTGCAATTGCAGGCGCAGCAAACCATCGGCCTCGAGGCGTGCCGGCAAGTCACTCGTCAATTGCATGGGCACCGCGCCGTCCAGCAACAGGCCGGCGGTGTGCCACTCACGTGCACTGCCGGCGACGTCGATTTCGAGCACGGTCTCAATGGTCATCGGCAGTTCGTCGACCAACTGCCGAAACACGCGTAATTCGATGCGGTCACCGTCGCTGGCCGCCTCGTTCTTGTGCTTGAGCCACAGTTCACCGCTGCTGACCGCGGTGATGCGCGCGCGCGCTGCGCCGCCGACATTGACTTCAACCAAACCGATCTCCGGCGGCACATGCAAGATGTCGGGCAAACTCGGCCACACAAAGCGACCCCGCAGATGGTGGCGGCCGGCTGCCAATTGCAGCGCCGGACGCCCCTCATGCGCGACCACCACCGCCGCACTGCCATCGACCGTCACTGCCTGCGGCCATTGCCCTTCGCCGCCCGGCAATGCCACCCAACTGCGTGCGTGAATGGCGAAGTCGGCCTCGAAACTGCCGCCCTTGGCGTCGACATCGATGCGCAGCGGGCCACTCCAGACGCAACGCCGCTGGTCGCTATTGAAGAACTGCGGGCAAGCGAGATCGGGCACACCGTCCAGCACCCAGGACACCCACGGTGCGAGCGGTGTCGGTACATCGCTGCTCGCCAAACGCTCGACGGCACTGGCGGTGCTGAACATCAATCCCGTGCACACGGCCCACAACCACGATTTCAGCGACATGCCCAGACTCCCTATCCGACTATCGTTATCAGCGCCGAGTGTAGCCGCTCGCACAAACCAGCGTCTGCGCAGGCACTGCGATGTCCGCGGCGCAGTTCATGAGCACCGCATCACAGTGCGCGCAAGTCAGCGGCAGCAAGCTGCCAGACGGTTGGCAAAACCAGCAGCGCCGTGTTGAAGGACCTGCGTCCACCACCTAGTCTGACCATCGCGAAACAATTGTTGACACGGACTTCATGACATTGCGCGCCTACCCAGAACCGACTATCCGAACTGCATCACGCCGACGCGGCTTGGTGTCCACACTGCTCGCCATACTGCTGTTGCATTTCGCGTGCGCGGCGCCGGCAGCCGTCAGCGGCAAACCGGCCACACTCCCCGGCCTCAAAGTGATCAGTAGTGCGCGCTGGACCCCCACCGCGGTGCGCAAAGTGTTGCGCACCTTCGCCTTCGGCGGTCACGCCAGCGATCAGCAGATCGAGACCTGGGCGAAAATGACGCCGCAGACCGCCATCCTCGAAATGCTGACCTTCGCAGAGCACAACCTGCTGCTCTCGCCGCTCGATAAGTCCCTGCCGAGGGAAGCGATGGACAAGCGGCCGCAGACCTTGCGCGCACTCGGTGACATGTGGTCGACCAACAACTCCGCCAATATGGTCGAGCGCGACAGTCGCGAAGACTATGCACGCAGCAGTTGGCATGGCGCGATGCTGACCTGGTCACTGGCCGCGCGCGTTCGTGGCGGTAATCCCTTCCGACATCGTATCGGTTATTGGGAAACCAATTTTCATCTTGCCGTCAGCCACGCGCGCGGTGTGTCGAACTATCAGCTGGTGCGTTACTACGACGACGTGATGGCGTCACTGGCACGCGGCGACAGCTATGACCAGGTCATCGCCACCAGTTCGCTGTCGGCCGCCATCGGCCAGCACTATGGCCATCGTTACAACCGTTATTACGACGATGAGTGTTATTGCAACGAAGACTTCGCACGCGAATTCCATCAGTTGGGTTTCGGCATTCTCGGCACCGGCGACACGCGATATCACGAACGAGTGACCATCAAAAATACTGCCGCTGCCCTGACCGGCATGCGCTACACCAGCACACAGACCCCCAACGAGTGGAAGGCCGAGGAAGTAGTGTTCGGCACCGACGGGCATGTGCCGAAGCCACTCGCAATCCTGCATAAAAACATATCCGGCGCAAATGCCCGCGACAAAATTCGCCTGCTCGCCGAGCACGACATCAAGTACAAGGAAAGTCTCGACAATCTGCCGGTGATGATCGTGCACTCGATCGCCGACGACTCGATTTCAGCGGATGAAGCCGCCGCGCTACGCCGCGCCTGGCGCGGCATGGCCGAAAAAGACCTGCTGCGCTTTCTGCGGTCCTACGCGATTTCGACCCTGTTCCATTCCACTCAGCGTATCAAGCAGCTCAGCAGTCTCGAGCGGCACTTGGTAACGGCCAATCGTTTCGCTGATACCAATCTTGAGCAGTACTACGATGTGCCGGAACTGTGGCGCCTGTACTGGGAGGAGGAAGTGATTCCTTTTGAGCCGTGGCACGAAGTTTTCGGTCATCAGAACGGGCCGGAGACCGCCGCCAGCGCCGGTCTGTTCCGCAAGAACTACAAACGCGCTACCGACGCCAATTTCAGTTCCAGCCGAATGGATTTCAACGGCACTGAGCGCGTCAAGGACTGGCGGCTGAGCATGCCGCGCGGCGACGGCTATCTGGTCGGCGCTACTGCCGAATGGCTGTGGCAACGTTTCGTCGCCGATGGCCTGAAGAATTTCGGTCCGCTCGAGCGCGCCCATCTGTATGCCTTGCTGGCCTACGGCCGCGATCTCGGCGCGGTACTGCATCCACAATTTCCAGATACCGCGGTGACCCTCGCCGAATTGAATCAAGCCGCCGGCAAGGCCTGGTTGGCCAAGGTCGGGGCCACCCGACTGCCGCTCGGCAGCAACGACGCCGATGTGCGCGAGCGCACTAACGACCGCATCGGCGCCGCACTCGATTTTATTATCGCCACGCCGTTCATGCTGGCTGAGGAGGGACGTTGAAGATGGACCATCAACCGTCACGTCGACGCTTTTTGCGCGGCAGTCTCGCACTGGCCGCGGTGTTGGGAAATGGTCTGCCGCTCGGCATACGCAATGTGCGAGCCGACAGCTTTGCCGGCCTCAACCATCCGTTTCTCGCCAATATCATGCTCAATGGCGGCCCGGACATGCGTCATCTGCTGATGCCGCCGTTCTCCTCCATCACCGGCAGCTATGGCCGTGAGTTCTGGCGCATACGCGCCTCCGCGCAGGGCGCCGACGACACCGCCTCGGTGCTCGAGCAGCGCTGGAATCAGGATTATCTGCCGGCAGCCGACGGCGCAACCGAATTCGGCATTCTGAAATACGCCGGCTGGCTGCATGAAATGTGGACCGCCGACAAAGTGGCGCTGGTGTGTGGCGTGTTGAACGATTCGTCACGCGATCACGATCTGGCGATCCGCACCATGGAGATGGGTAACCGGCTGGTCGACAAATTTACCTTCGGCCCGGGCTGGGGCGGGCGACTCGCGCTGGCGAGCAACAGCAATGTGGTAGCGCTCACCAACTCGCCACGTCGGTTCTCCTTCGGTCCCAACCCGAATGCCTTGAACGACCTCAGCCAGATTGATAATCGACGCCTCGTTCCGGCCTCCAATATGCGCGAAATTGCGCTCGCAGATGTTGAAGCGGGTTCGGACTACTACGGTTTCGGCGACAAACTCAAACGCGGACTCAAACAGTATTACGCAGAGCGTCGTGCCACGGTCAGCCGGGAATCGGTCTACTCGCAGTTTTTCGAACACGAACGCAAATTGCGTGAACTCGGTGCGGTGGTGGATGCGCGCCTCGCGACGGTAGACGTGCCTCCAACTCTCGCGGCGCTGTTCAATGACGACAGCGTGACCGGCTACGATCTGGCGCTGCAGACCCGCAATCTCTACGACGCGCTGGCCTGCAATGACCTGCTCGACATTCGCCTTGCATCGCTCGATTTCAACGGCTGGGATACGCACAACAATCAGCGCGATAAGTTTGCGACTAGCGCCACCGCCCTGTTCGGCGTCAACGGCGCGCTTGCAACCCTCTATAACGCGTTGCAAGAGAACGTGCGTGCCAATCTGGTGTTTCAGGTGGGCGGTGAATTCGGACGACAATTGGCCGCCAATCTTGGCGGCGGCACTGACCATGGCGAAGGCCTGGTCACGCTGCTGATCGGCGACGCGGTGCAAGGTGGTGTGTACGGCACCATGTTCCCGGAATCCGAACTCGCGCGGTTCAGTGTCGAATCAGCGCAGATTGAGGGTGTGAACGCCATTGAACATGTCTTTGGACGCGTCGCCGACTGGGTGATGCCCGGTACCAAGGCGCAGGTATTTCCGAACGCCGCCAGCGCCCCGCTGGAGGCCGGCCTCGACTTGTCCGGGATGTTTCACGCATGACCATCAAGCCGCAAACATTGCCTGTCGCGCTGTGTCTGGTGCTGTTCGCTGGCGCCGCAAGTTGCGCCAGCAACGATATCGAAACCAACAGCGCCACTGCCGCCGCCACACTTGAAAACCAAGCCTCTGCGATGGAGGCCGCTATCGAGCAGGAATGTCAGAAGGTCGCGCCGCCCGGGCGCCCATTATGTCGTGAGCAACGCGCACGCGCAGTGCAACGGCTGCGCGAGCGCGCGGCCAGCGTGCGCTGAGCCCGGCCGAGCTGGCGCATGCGCCTATGCGACACCACCGCCTGCTCGATGCGCGAATAAGTTGAGGCCCGAGGCCGGCCACTAGCGCGCCCGGCGGTCAGACCGCACCAGGCAATGAAGTGGTCGATTACGCGGCGTGGCGTCCGCCTGCCGCACTTAACAGAAGAACAGCATCAGATCCGGACGGGAAGCGCGACGCCACGTTGCGGTCCGTGGGCACTCATGGCCCGCCGTTGGCGACCAGCCCACCGCTAGGGGGGAGTTGCATCATGACCTCAACGCGGCGCGCCGCTGACTCACAGCCATCGAGGCTGCGGGCCACTTTGAGCTTCTGTTTGACCGACTGCTTACGCCCTTCCATATGCCGCACCACCGCGCGGGCCAATGGCCCACAGGCGTCGGTCATGTGGCTCTCGGCCTGCAGCAGTGCGGGTTCAGCGGCGACAAAATCCTCACGCAATGGATAGCGATCGAGGAGCGCATCTGCGACATGACTCTGGTAGACAAACACACGCTTGGCGTGCGCCTCGCCATCTTCTCCAGGCACCACCGCGACCGTCGCAGCGGCGCCTGTGTCAAACGGTGCTGAGACCGTCGCACAACCCGGCAACCACAGCAGCGCGGCTGCCAGCGTCACCACCACGAATTTCGACCTGCACGATGATAGAGAACCAGACATGCGCGTTTCCTT
>CAMCBY010000062.1 GCA_945873015.1 Klebsiella pneumoniae | reverse complement strand
TGACGCGCAGGCCCGTGAGGGGCTGGATGTCGGTTGCGATCAGCAACGCAAACTGGCGCGCCCTTGCTCGCTCGAGGGGCGTGGCTGGCAACAAGGCGGGTGTGGGATACGTTTCGTCGAGATACTCAATGATCGCGAGCGACTGGCTGAGCAGGATGTGGTCATCACCGTAGACCGGCACCAGTCCCTGCGGATTGACCGTGCGGTATTCCGCCTCGAGATGTTCGCCGTCCTGCAGCGCTACCGGCAGCGCCTTGTAGTCCAGCCCTTTCAGCGCCAGCGCAATACGTACACGATGTGCGGAGCTTGAGCGAGGAAAGTCATGCAATTCACGCACGGTGTCACACCGGCGCCAAACGACGGGTTGGCGCGGCGGCGCAGGTGATCATCGCGCCCTGCTCAGCCGTCGTTCTGCGCGACATGCACCACCAGACCGTCGAGCGCATCGCTGACTTCAATCTGGCAGGACAGGCGACTGTTGGGTTTGCGCTCGTAGGCCAGTTCCAAGGTCGATTCCTCGATGTCGCTGGCGGGGCCAACGCGCTCAATCCAGGCAGCGTCGATATAGGTATGACAGGTGCTGCACGCACAGCTACCGCCACAAATCGCGAGGATGCCAGCGATGCCGTTCTGGATCGCGCCTTCCATGACCGATACGCCGTTGGCGACGTTGCACTCGTGTCGCGCGCCATCGATATCGACGTAAATAATTTTCGGCATGACTCAACTCCTTCCCTTTTATTTTTAATGCTGCTCGTGACCGTGCGCCGTCAGGCGCCACGCGCCAACTGCATGAGATCGACGCCGACATCACCGGCCTGGCCGGCACCGAACGGCGTGCCCTGCGCAAGCAGCTTGCGTGCTGCCATGTGCTCGGCCGGTTTGTTCAACGAATCAACGCCCACCAGCACGCCGGCGCGGAAATAAAACACCGAAAACGCGTGGCTGCTGCTGTCACCGCGCAACACCGCCTCGTCGTGCGGCATGCCGATGCCCGCAATCTGCAATTTTACGTCGTACTGATCCGACCAGAACCACGGCACCTGACAATATACCGCCGGCTGTCCGAGCAGACTGGCAGCGGCGGCCTTGGCCTGATCAACCGCATTCTGCACCGACTCGAGACGAATCTCGCGACCGAGAAAACCGTTCATATGCCAGGTGCAGTCACCGGCGGCGACAATCAACGGGTCGCTGGTGCGCGCGCAGTCATCGACCACAATGCCGCCGCGACATTCAAGGCCGGCCTGTTCGGCCAACTCGCTGTTCGGCACCACGCCAATACCGGCAACGATCAAATCGACCGTGTGCTCGACGCCGTCACTGGTGGTCAGTGTGTGTTCACCGTCGTGCGAGCGGATAGCGCTCACACCGGTATTCAACAGCACGTCGACGCCGTGACTGCGATGCAGCGCTGCGTAGAAGTCCGACACCTGTGGCGCAACGACGCGCGCCATGAGCCGCTCAAGTGCCTCTATCAGCACCACCTCACGGCCCTGTTCACGCGCGATCGCCGCGACTTCGAGCCCGATAAATCCTCCGCCGATCACGGCCACGCGACGCGCCTTGCTCAGCGCGGCGGCCAGCCGTTCGCCATCGACGAGGCTGCGCACGTAATGGATGTTGGCCGACTCAGCGCCCGGCACATTCACTTCGCGAATACGGGTGCCGGTGGCAAACGCCAACGCGCTATAGGTGAGCGACTCACCGCTCGCGAGGCGCAGCCGGCAGGCCGCGCGGTCGATGCTCGTTACCCGCGTGTTGAGATGTACATCGATTCTTTGCTGCTCGTAATAGCTCGGCGGGCGCAGCAGCAGACGCTCGGCTTCGAGCGTGCCGGTCAGAAATTTCTTCGACAGCGGCGGCCGCTGATAGGGCAAAGACGCTTCGTCACCGAGCAGCATGAGATGGCCGTCATACCCCCCCTTGCGCAAGGAGTCACAGATCTGCTGCCCGGCCTGGCCGGCGCCGATCACGATGATGGGCGCTTTGCCAGTCATGCCGCTCAGGTCTGACGCGCGGGGATCTGCACCACCAGACCATCCATGTCAGCGGACATTTTGATCTGGCAGGACAGGCGCGAATTCGGCTGACGCTCGGCGGCAGTACACTCCAGCATGTCGCCTTCCATGTCGGCGATAGGCGCCAGTTTGTCGGCATCGAGCACATACACATGGCAGGTTGCGCACGCGCAGCCGCCACCACACTCAGCGATGATGCCGGCGATGTTGTTCTGTATCGCCGCTTCCATCAGGCTCCAGCCGACGGGCACATCGATAGTCTGTTCGCTGCCGTCCTGTTGACGGTAGGTTACCTTGGGCATGTTTTCAGGCTCACATGTTCGGATAGTTGGGGCCACCGCCGCCTTCCGGCGTAACCCAGTTGATGTTCTGCGACGGGTCTTTGATGTCGCAGGTCTTACAGTGCACACAGTTCTGCGCGTTGATCTGCAAACGCGATTCGCTGCCTTCCTGCACGAATTCATACACACCCGCCGGGCAATAGCGCTGCTCGGGGCCGGCATAACGCGCGAGGTTGAGAGCCACCGGCACATTGGTATCGCGCAAGGTCAGATGACAGGGCTGGTCTTCCTCGTGGTTGGTGTTCGACAGAAACACCGAGGACAGCCGGTCAAATGTAATCACACCATCGGGTTTGGGATAGATGATCGGCTGGCATTCCGCCGCCGGCTTCAACTGCAGGTGATCGGGTCGATGGCGCAAGGTCCACGGCGCCTTGCCGCGGAACACATAGGTATCAAGTGCCGAGTAGGCCATGGCCGCCGGCAAGCCCCAATGGAAAGACGGCTTGATGTTACGCACGCGGTGCAGTTCGTCCCACATCCAGGTCTTGGCGAGACGCTCGGCATAAGAGCGCACTTCCTGGCCGTGGGCCTGGCCACCCTTCAACGCATCGAACACCGCCTCGGCGGCCGTCATGCCCGACTTCATGGCGGTATGCGTGCCCTTGATCTTCGGCACATTCAAAAAGCCCGCACAGTCGCCCATCAGCAGGCCGCCGGGAAAAGTCAGCTTCGGTATCGACTGAAAACCACCGGCGCTGATCGCCCGCGCGCCATAGGACAAACGCCGCCCGCCTTCGAACTGCTTGCGAATCTCAGGATGGGTCTTGAACCGCTGAAACTCTTCGAACGGCGACAGATACGGATTCTGATAGTCGAGGCCGACCACAAAACCAACGGACACCAGGTTGTCCTCGAGGTGATAAGTCCAAGACCCACCGTAGGTCTTCATGTCCATTGGCCAGCCGGTCGTGTGGGTGATGGAGCCGCGTCGGTGCTGGCTCGAATCGATTTCCCACAGCTCCTTGATGCCGAGGCCGAACACCTGCGTATCGACACCGTCGCGCAGATTAAAACGCTGGAACAAAGTCTTGGTCAGCGAGCCGCGGCAGCCTTCGCCGAACAGCGTCTGGCGCGCATGCAGTTCCATGCCGGGTGCGAAGTTCGGGCCTTCTTCACCGTCGTGGCTACGGCCCATGTCGCCGGTCGCGACGCCTTTGACGGAGCCGTCTTCGTGATACAGCACTTCAGATGCGGCGAAGCCCGGGTAAATCTCGACTTCGAGTTCGGCGGCCTGCTCCGCCAGCCAGCGGCATACATTGCCCAGGCTGACGATGTAGTTGCCGTGATTGTGCATCTGCGGCGGCGTCGGCAGCTTGTAGGCTTTGGTTTGCGTAAGGAACAGAAACCGGTCTTCACCCGCAGGCGTATTGAGCGGTGCGCCCTTGGCCTGCCAGTCAGGAATGAGTTCGTTGAGGGCACGCGGTTCGATGACCGCACCGGACATGATGTGGGCGCCGACTTCGGAACCCTTTTCGAGCACACATACCGTGAGCTCTTCGCCATGCTGGATGGCGAGTTGACGCAGGCGTATCGCAGCCGACAGGCCCGACGGCCCGCCACCGACGATCACGACGTCGAATTCCATCGCTTCGCGTTCCACGGCACCTCTCCCTGGCCGTTCACGCGGTGCGCGCGCCGGCCTTGTTCTGTTTGGTTATCCGAGCGCCGGCAGGCGCATGCCGCCCTGCGGCGGGCGGCATTGTCGTTGTCGCAAGTCGTCGTTTACTTGTTGTCGAGTGCCGCCGTCATGGCCGGCACTTCCTTGAACAGGTCGCCGACCAGGCCGTAATCGGCCACGCCGAAGATCGGCGCTTCTTCATCCTTGTTGATACACACGATGACCTTGCTGTCCTTCATGCCGGCCAGATGCTGAATCGCACCCGAGATGCCGACCGCGATGTAGAGCGTCGGTGCCACCACTTTACCGGTCTGACCGACCTGATAATCGTTCGGTACGTAACCGGCGTCGACCGCTGCGCGCGACGCGCCGACCGCTGCACCGAGTTTGTCGGCCAGCGCTTCGATGATGGCGAAGTTCTCCGAGCTGCCGACACCACGGCCACCGGACACGATGATGTCGGCGGCAGTGAGTTCGGGACGATTGCTCTTGGTCAGTTCTTCCGCGACCCACAGCGACAGGCCGCTGTCGGCAGCGCCCGTGACGCTTTCGATGCTCGCGCTGCCACCGCTCGCCGGCGCCGGATCATAAGCCGTCAGACGCACCGTGATGACCTTCTTCGCATCACTCGACTTGACCGTCGCCATGACGTTACCGGCGTAGATCGGCCGCACGAAAGTATCGTTCGACACCACTTCGGTGATTTCAGAAATCTGCGCGACGTCGAGCAGCGCTGCGACACGCGGCATGACGTTTTTGCCGGTGGTGGTGGCAGCCGCGAGCAGATGCTCGTAGGGGCCCGCCACCTGCACCAGCAGCGGCGCCAGGTTTTCCGGCAGCGCATGACCGTAATGGGCCGCTTCGACCAGCAGCACCTTGCGCACGCCGGCGATGGCGGCCGCCGCTTCGGCCACAGCACGGCAGGCATCGCCGGCCACCAGCACATCGACTTCGGCACCCAGCGCAAGACCGGCGGCGACCGCGTTCAGCGTCGCCGGCACCAGCGTGGCGTTGTTATGTTCAGCTAAGACCAGTGCGCTCATCTCAAATCACCTTCGCTTCGTTGCGGAGCTTGTCGATCAGGGCCTGCACATCAGGCACCTTCACACCACCCTTGCGCGCCGGCGGTTCGGCGACCTTCACCACCGTCAGACGCGGGGTGATGTCGATGCCGAGACCTTCCGGGGTCAGGGTATCGAGCGGCTTCTTTTTGGCCTTCATGATGTTCGGCAGTTTGACGTAGCGCGGCTCGTTCAAACGCAGATCGGCCGTGACCACGGCCGGCATGTTGAGCGAGACGGTTTGAATACCGCCGTCGATTTCGCGCGCCACTTTCAGTCGCTCACCCTCGATGGTGACCTTGGCGGCAAACGTGCCCTGCGGCCAGCCGAGTAACGCAGCCAGCATCTGGCCCGTCTGGTTGGAATCGTCATCGATGGCTTGTTTGCCGAGGATCACGAGACCGGGCTGTTCCTGCTTGATGACAGCGGCCAGCAGCTTGGCGACAGCCAGGGGCTGGGCTTCGACTTCAGTCTCGACCAGGATGCCGCGATCGACACCCATGGCCATCGCCGTGCGCAGGGTTTCCTGACATTGTTTGGGGCCGACAGATACCGCGATGGTCTCGGTGGCGCCGCCTGCTTCTTGAATACGGATGGCTTCTTCGACGGCGATTTCGTCGAAAGGGTTCATCGACATTTTGACGTTGGCCAGATCAACGGCCGAGCCGTCGGATTTCGGGCGGGCCTTGACGTTGTAATCGATGGCGCGTTTGACGGCCACAAGGATCTTCATGCGTTCCTCCTGCTCTTTCGGGGATACCCGCGCGCGAGTGGCGTGCGGGTCCGGGCGGCCGCACAGACTGCAGCCGGGCCTGCCAATCCCGCGCTACTCACGATGAGTCTCACGATAGTGGCTGACTTTGTACGTCGCTGGACTCGCGCACGATCACGCGCGCCAGCATGGTTCGATCGCACTCCCTCGAAAACGCACAGACCGCGGCCGGGATTCGGCACGGGGCCACTAGCGCATCCGGTGACGTTGGCAGGCCGATGGCGGCGACAGCCGTAGCCTGTGTGTCGTTGACCGCGCCACTGCGCGGTGTTGGTTCGAAAGCGAGATCGGCCGGAATATTACCAGCCGGACGGGTTGATCACAAAAGCTGGCGTGTGTTTCAAGCTGTGTCAGCGAGCCCTGCACCGGCGCACTGCGCGGCGGCGGCGGCGTGTGCTGCGCAAGGCCGATGCTATAGTGCCGCCGCGCCCCGGCCGGGGCGGAATGAGAGCGAGGAAAGACCCCATGAGCAGCCGCCCGCCCACCCCCCACAACGACCACCAGGCCAGCGCCGAAGCGCCCTTCAACTGGCAGGACCCGCTGCATCTGAACGCCAGCTTGAGCGCTGAGGAGCGCCTCACCAGTGACGCTGCCCATGCCTTCTGCCAGGCCAACCTCATGCCACGCATCCGCGATGCCCACCGCCACGAACATTTCGATCGGGCCATCATGAGCGAGTTCGGCGAGCACGGATTCCTCGGCGCGACCCTGCCCGAACAATATGGCGGCGCAGGCATGAGTTATGTCTGCTACGGCCTCATTACGCGTGAAGTCGAGCGGGTCGATTCCGGCTATCGCTCGGCCATGAGTGTGCAGTCGAGCCTGGTCATGCATCCGATCTATGCCTACGGCGACGAAGCGCAGCGTATGAAATACCTGCCCAAACTTGCGCGTGGCGAGTTCGTCGGTTGTTTCGGTCTGACCGAACCCGACCACGGTTCCGACCCCGGCGGCATGAAGAGCCGCGCACACAAGGTGGCGGGCGGTTATCGCCTGACCGGCAACAAGATGTGGATCTCGAACTCACCGATAGCCGACGTGTTTGTGGTGTGGGCCAAGACCGCCGACGACGGCGTGATTCGCGGTTTTATCCTCGAGGCCGGCATGCAGGGCCTGTCAGCGCCGAAGATCGAGGGCAAGTTTTCGCTGCGCGCCTCTATTACCGGCGAGATAGTCATGGACGATGTATTCGTGCCGGACGCCAATCTGCTACCCAACGTACAGGGTTTGCGCGGTCCGTTCGGCTGTCTCAACCGCGCTCGTTACGGCATCGCCTGGGGCGCGATGGGCGCCGCCGAATTCTGCTGGCATGCGGCACGGCAATACACCCTCGACAGACACCAGTTCGGCCGCCCCTTGGCGGCCAATCAGCTCATCCAGAAAAAACTCGCCGACATGCAGACTGAAATTGCACTCGGCTATCAGGCCGCGCTTGCGGTCGGCCGCATGATCGACGCCGGCTGCGGCGCGCCGGAGTCGATTTCGCTGATCAAGCGCAACAACTGCGGCAAGGCGCTCGACATCGCGCGCGTCGCGCGCGACATGCACGGCGGCAACGGCGTCTCCGACGAGTATCACGTCATCCGCCATATGCTGAATCTGGAAGCGGTCAACACCTATGAAGGGACCCACGATGTGCACGCGCTGATCCTCGGCCGCGCGCAGACTGGTATACAAGCTTTCATGGCCTGACAGACGTCCTCGCGCCGTTTGCGCGCGGGTGTACGTTGTGTTTGAATTCGCCAGTCCTGCCGGGGGCTTAGGCTCGTGCGAGTCGGGTTTGTCCACAGCCATGTGGTCGACCCGATGCCGAGGGGCGCATGAACGAGCACGAGCCGCGTCGATTCACCGTTATCCAGTTGCCCAGGCAGAGACGGGAGGCCGTCACGACGGCGCGCGTGCTCGCAGAACAACGCGCCGCCTGACGCCCGAGATACAGGGGGAAACAGCCGCCAACGCACGCAATAAAGGCGGTCTATAAAGAAGGGTCGATACATGAATATCTATGTAGGAAATCTACCTTACAGTGTGAAGAGTGAGGAGTTGCGCGAAGCATTCGAACCGTATGGCACCGTGACTGCGTCAGAAGTTATCTTTGATCGCCGCACCAAACGCTCGCGTGGTTATGGTTTTGTTGAGATGTCCGATGACGAAGCGGGCCGCAAGGCAATTGCGGCGTTGAACGGTAGCGACTTCCAGGGGCGCGAGCTGCGCGTCGACGAATCGCAGCCGCGCGATCAGAAACCCGAGCGCAGTGAACGCAGCAATGAGGGTGAGCGCGGCGAACGTCGCCCGCGTCAGCCGCAGGCACCGCGCGCTGACAAAGCACCGGCACCGGCAGCGGCGCCTGCCGCCAGCGGTGGTGGCGTGTTCGGCTTCGTCAAGAAGCTGTTCGGCTAAGGGTGACGGAGCCCAACGCTCCGCTCGCCATTAACCTGCCCGACGCGGCGGGGCCAGCATGGCGCGCCTACTGCGCCATGCTGGCGAGTAAAGACGCCCACTTCGGCTTCCTCGCCGAACTCGACAGAAAAGTGAAAGATGGCGGCCAGCGTACGCTGGCCGAAGCTGCGCGCCTGCAACAGTTGCTGGCTGAACACAATGACTGCGTGAAGGCGTTCGCGACGGTGGTGAAGGCGCTGGCCGTTGAATCTCCCGCCGCCCATACCGCCTTCGTATCGGCGCTGGCGAGTGTGAATCAGGCGATGGGGGCCGGCATAAATTAGGTTGAAGTTTTGTGGGGTTGCTTGAATGTCAGGCTGAAGCCTGACCCACAATGTTCAAGCGCCGCACCTGCGATTACAGGCCTCTGGAAATTGTGGGTCAGACTTCAGTCTGACATTCCATCCCTGCCCGTCACCTCGAAGGACACCCCGCAAAATCGAGTGTGGGAATTCATTCGCACATTTAATCCGCACCACTCACCGCCTACTCCTCGCGATGCATGGCATGCAGCACATCGGGCCGCGTGATGCGTACCTGTCCGACCACATGGCGGGTCAGATCTTCGAGCAGTTCGTCGTAGCGGTCGTCCAGACCACCAGCGCGGATGGCATGGGCCAGCGCAGCGAGACCGCTTGCTCCGCCCTCGTTCCTTCCCAGGTAACGGCCGAGCATCGCGCGCTCTTCGCTGCTCCCGGCATCGCCGTGGGCCACTTCGCGACGGACGACCTCCAGCAGGAAGGATGCACATAGCGCGTGGTAACGATCGCGCCCGGCGAGCTGCGGCGCGATTTCGTCGACGAATTCACGCACCGTCACCAGCAGTTCATCGAGGCTCGGCGGATCCTGGCTCAAGGCATGGCCCTCACGTGTAATGCCCCTTCAGCGTCATCAGGAGCTCGTATTCGATCAGCGCGATATTGCGCCCGCAGGCCGCGAAGGCGGTCGAGCGGCGCGCGCCGGTCACATGGCCATACATCTGCATGACGTTGTAATGCACCCAGCGGATGAAACCAAAGATCTCCCACCAGCGCACTTCTTCGGAGTCCACCGCCCGCCCGCTCGCCGCCGCATAAGCCGCGTAGAACGGTTCACGCGGACCAAAGCCACCGACCGGCCGGTCAACATGACCGAAACGGAACGAGCGCAGGCACAGCCAACCGAGATCCTCCATAGGTGCGCCGAGATGCGCGCATTCGTAGTCCAGCACCGCGCGTATGCCCTCTTCATCCATCAGCATGTTGCCGGTACGGAAATCACCGTGCAGCAAACGGCGCGGCGCGGTCGGCGGACGATGGCGCTCCAACCAGCGGACCGCGAGTTCCAGCGCCGGCAGTGACGCACCCCAGCGCTCGATACGATCCATGGTCGCGGCTATCGGGTCGATGCTGTCGGGAACATCCGCCAGAAACTCGGCAGGCGCGGGATCAAGAGCGTGCAGACGACCTAGAAATTCACCGGCCTGGGCGCAGAAACGCTCCCTCGCCCGCGCGAAGCCCGGCGCATCGAGCAGGCGTCGCGGCAGACTCTCACCCTCGACAAAGGCCACTACGTAGGCGCGCGACAGTCTGTCGCCATCGTCGAACTGGAAAATTGGTTCGGGCACCAGCAGGCCTTCGGGATACAGCAGTTCCAGCACACGAAACTGGCGCGACGGGTCCAGGAAGGGCGAGTTCTCGGGAATGATGGTTTCCTGACGAAACACCAGGCGCCGCCGCGCCGTGCCGTCGACCAGTGAGAACAGCACGGTGAGGTTCGAGCCGCCGAGCGAAGTGAAAACCACATCGTCGATATCCGCCGCCGCGCCAAAACGACGCACCACGGCCTCGCGCAGGCCATCGGTGATGATGGCGCGCTGCGCGGCGGGCGAAGACGGTTTCGGTTCCGTGGCGCTCACCGCTTCAGCCCTCCGTCGCGTCGTCCCACAGACGCGTCGCGGCGGCGAAAAATTCCGGCTTGCCGGTGGTCCAGATCTCGCCCCAGTGCTGGCCGCCGCCGTCGACTTCGAGTGTCACGCCGTTGATGAAGCGGCCAGCCGGCCCCCCTAAGAAAATGCAGGCTTCGGCAATTTCCCACGGTGAACCAGCACGCATCATCGGATTGGTTTTGGGATAACGGGCGCGGGTGGTCTCGGAGTACACCGCCCAGCCTTCAGTCTCGATGGCGCCGGGCGCAATACAATTGACGCGGATGCCGTAGGGCGCCCACTCCACCGCCGCTTTATTGGAGAACGCAATCACACCGGCGCGGGCCGCCGACGTATGGGCGACCCCGTACAGCCCCTGGTTCACCACTACGATGTTCACCACCGCGCCGCCCTTACCGGACTCGCGCCAGGCTTGCGCGGCGACATGCATCATGTGCCAGGTGCCGTGGAGATTGGTGTTCACCACCGCCTGCCAGCCCTTTTCGCTGTAGTCGATAGACGCTTGCGGAAACTGCCCGCCGGCGCTGTTGACCAACAGATCGATTGCGCCGAAGCGGGCACCAATGGCCACAAACGCCGCGTCCACCGATTCGCGTGAGCGGATGTCGACCACCTGCGCATGGGCCTCAAAACCGGCGGCGGTGATGCCATCGACCACGGCCGCGAGTTTGGCCTCGGTGCGGCCCGCGACGATGACTCGCGCGCCGAGCCGCGCCGCCAGCCAGGCGGTGCAGCGGCCCATGCCACTGCCCGCACCGGACACCAGCACGGTCTGGCCGGTGAGCAGGCCAGCGGCAAACACCGTCGGCCAGGTGGCGAGGTCTTCGTTGCCGCGCGGAATGGTAACTGGCTCGTGCATCGCGCTTATTTCAAGAGTTCGCGGCTGATGATCATCTTGCGCACTTCGGTCGTGCCGGCGCCGATTTCAAGCAGCTTGTTGCCGCGATACAGACGATTGATTTCCGATTCCCACATGTAGCCCATACCGCCGTGCACCTGCACACCTTCGTCCAGCACGCGGTTCAACATATTGGCGGTGTACATGATGGAAGCGGCGGTATTGGCGTGAATCATGCCGCGTCCGCCGGCGCCGATTTCGAGGTCATTCGCTTCAGCCAGCACCTTGAAGTTGAGCGCCTTCATGGCCTCCACCCACACGTACATGTCGGCAATCTTGGACTGGATCATCTGGAACTCGGCGATGGGTTTGCCGAACTGTTTGCGGTCCTTGGCGTACTGGATGGTGAGTTCCAGCGCACGCTCGGCCATGCCGACGCAGATGGGCGAAATCACCGCGCGCTCGAGATCGAGCCCGCTCATGACCACCGCTACGCCTTCGTTTTCTTTGCCGACCAGGTTCTCGGCCGGCACTTCACAATCGTCGAACACCAGCTCGCCAGTCTGGCTGCCGCGGAAGCCCATCTTGATAAGTTTCTGCGCGACGCTGAAACCCTTGAAGTCCTTCTCGACGATGAAGGCCGAGATGCCGTGTGCGCCTTTCTCCGGCGCGGTCTTGGCGTAGACCAAAAGCACATCGGCGACCGGACCATTGGTGATGTAAATCTTGCGGCCATTGAGAATGTATTTGTCACTCTGCTTGCGCGCGGTGGTCGCCATCGAACCCAAGGCATCCGAGCCGGCACCGGGTTCGGTCAGACCCAACGCACCAATCTTCTTGCCCGAGCACAGGCCCGGCACGTATTTGCGGCGCAGGAATTCATTCGCATTACGGTAGATGTTGTTCAGGCACAGGTTCTCGTGGGCAATCCACGACAGCGCCATCGCGTAGTTCCAGCGCCCGAAAGCCTGTGAGACCAGGCCGCTAGTGAAAAAATCGAGGCCCTGGCCACCGTATTCCTCGGGCACCGTCAAACCGAAATAACCGGCATCGCCGATCATCGGGAAGGCGTTGTCCGGCCACCATTCTTCGTTGTCCATACGCGTCGCGAGCGGATAGAGCTCGTTGCGCGCGAACTTGTCGGCCTCGTCGAGCATCTGGCGCTGGTCGGCATTGAGGTCAAAGGCGTTGATCGCACTGGACATGGGAACACTCCGTTCAATTGTGCGGCCGTCGGCGGCCGGTAAGGCGTCGCCCACGCGTGGCAGGGGCGACAGCGGGCAGGTCAGGGCCGGACGATAAATAATCGCCGGGACCTTGTCCACGCACCGCCACGCCGGGCGGCGCGTGG
>CAMCBY010000061.1 GCA_945873015.1 Klebsiella pneumoniae | reverse complement strand
TTGCGCCTGGTGCTGGAGATGGACGGCGAAGTCATCGAACGCGCCGACCCGCATATCGGTCTGCTTCATCGCGGCACCGAAAAACTCGCCGAGAACAAGCCGTTCAATCAGAGCATCGGTTATATGGACCGGCTCGATTACGTCTCGATGATGTGCAACGAGCACGCCTACGTGATGGCGATTGAAAAACTGTGTGGCATCAGTGTGCCGATACGCGCGCAGTACATCCGCGTGATGTTTGATGAGATCACCCGCGTCCTGAACCACCTCATGTGGTTGGGTGCCCATGGCCTCGACATCGGCGCCATGACCATGTTCCTGTACTGTTTCCGTGAGCGTGAAGACCTCATGGACTGCTACGAGGCGGTGTCCGGCACGCGTATGCACGCGACCTACTACCGGCCCGGTGGTGTGTACCGCGATTTGCCGGATTCGATGCCGCTGTATCAGGCCTCGAAGTGGCGCAATCCCAAGGAACTCGAGCGTCTGAATGCCACCCGCAGTGGTTCCATGCTCGATTTCATCGACGATTTCTGCGACCGCTTTCCCGCCTGCGTCGATGAGTACGAGACGCTCTTGACCGACAACCGCATCTGGAAACAGCGCACCGTTGATATCGGCATCGTCACCATCGAACGTGCGCTCGAACTTGGCTTTACTGGCCCCATGCTGCGCGGCTCGGGTCTCGCCTGGGATCTGCGCAAGAAGCAGCCCTATGAAGTTTATGCCGACATGGATTTCGATATCCCGGTCGGCGTCAACGGCGACTGCTACGACCGTTATCTGGTGCGCGTTGAAGAAATGCGCCAGTCGGCGCGCATCATGAAGCAGTGCGTGGCCTGGCTGCGTGCCAATCCGGGCCCGGTCATGCTCGATGATCACAAGCTGACGCCGCCCGACCGCGCCCGCATGAAGGGCGACATGGAGTCGCTGATCCACCACTTCAAGCTCTTCACCGAGGGCTATTGTGTGCCGGCCGGCGAAGTCTATGCCGCGGTCGAGCATCCGAAGGGCGAGTTCGGCATCTATCTCGTGTCCGACGGTGCCAACAAGCCCTATCGCCTGAAGGCGCGGGCCTCGGGTTTCGCCCATCTGGCAGCCATGAATGAATTGGTGAAAGGCCACATGCTGGCCGACGTGGTCGCCGTGATCGGCACCATGGACATCGTGTTTGGAGAGATCGACCGTTAGGTCAGCGCCATGAGTGAGTCACAAGACCAGGTGTTATCCCATCACGCGCGCGAAGTGATCGACGCGTGGCTCGCGAAATTCCCACCGGATCGCAAGCAGTCGGCTTTGCTGGCAGCGCTGTCCGAAGTGCAGCACGAGAACCACGGTTTTCTGACCACGGAGCTCATGGATGCGGTGGCGGACTATCTCGAACTGCCGCGCATCGCGGTCTACGAAGTGGCGAGCTTCTACTCGATGTACGAGACCTCGCCCTGCGGTCGCAATGCGGTCGCAATTTGCACCAATGTGTCGTGCATGCTGCGCGGCAGTGAAGACATCGTGACCCATGTCGAGAACAAACTCGGCATTCGCCTCGGCGAATCGACCGCCGATGGCCGCATCTTCCTCAAACGCGAAGAAGAATGTCTGGCGGCGTGCTGTGGCGCGCCAATGATGCAGGTCAATCACGTCTATCACGAAAATCTCACTATCGACCGTGTCGACGAAATTCTGGACGGGCTGAAATGACCGATATCAAGCTCGATCTCACCTGTTACGCCACGCGCAATCTGGCTGAGCCGTGGTCGATGAAGACCTATCGCTCGATAGGCGGTTACAGCGCGTGGGAAAAGATCCTTAGCGAGAAAACCCCGCCGGCTGACATCATCGAAATCGTCAAGGCCGCTGGTCTGCGTGGTCGCGGTGGCGCGGGTTTCCCGGCCGGTGTGAAGTGGAGCTTCATGCCCAAGGGCGATATGCAGCGGTATCTGGTGTGCAACTCCGACGAATCGGAGCCCGGTACCTGCAAAGACCGCGACATCCTGCGATTTAATCCGCACGCCCTGGTCGAAGGTATGGCCATCGCCGGTTATGCGATGGGCGCCACGGTCGGCTACAACTACATGCGCGGCGAGTTCATGGACGAGCCGGCGATCAATTTCCAGAATGCTCTGAAAGATGCCTATACGGCCGGACTGCTCGGCAAGAACATCCAGGGCACCGGCATCGATTTCGATCTGCACGCGCACCTCGGCGCCGGCGCCTATATCTGCGGTGAAGAAACCGCGCTGCTCGAATCACTGGAAGGCAAAAAAGGCCAGCCGCGTTTCAAGCCGCCGTTCCCGGCCAGCTTCGGTCTGTATGGCAAACCCACCACCATCAATAACACCGAGACGCTGTCGTCGGTGCCGACCATTCTGCGCAATGGTTCGGAATGGTTCGCCGGCCTCGGCAAACCCAACAATGGCGGCACCAAGATTTTTTCCGTCAGCGGCCACGTCAACAAGCCCGGCAATTTCGAAGTGCCGATGGGCACACCGTTCCGCACGCTGCTGGAACTCGCCGGTGGCGTGCTCGATGGCCGGCCGCTCAAGGCCGTGATTCCCGGCGGTTCGTCGGTGCCGGTGCTGACCGGTGAGGCGATGCTCGCGCTCGACATGGATTACGACTCGATTTCGAAAGCCGGCTCCATGCTCGGCTCGGGCGCGGTGATCGTCATGAACGACAGCGCCGACATGGTCAAGGTGTTGCAACGCATCTCGCGCTTTTACTATTCCGAATCCTGCGGGCAGTGCACCCCCTGCCGCGAAGGCACGGGCTGGTTGTATCGCATGTTGACGCGCATCATAAACGGCGAAGGTGTGCAGGCCGACCTCGATAAACTCGACCTGGTCGCGAGCAAGATGGAAGGCCGCACCATCTGTGCGTTGGGTGATGCCGCCGCCATGCCGGTGCGCAGCTTCGTTCGTACTTTCCGCCAGGAGTTCGAGTACTACATCGAACACGGGCATAGCATTCTGCAAGCGCGCGGCCATTCGGCCGCGGCCTGACCAGTACGTGTAAACAGGCATGAGTGACGACCGCATCAAGATTGAAGTCGATGGCCAGACCATCGAGGCGCGCAAAGGCGCGATGCTGATCGAGGCGACCGATGCAGCCGGCATCTACGTGCCACGTTTCTGTTATCACAAACACCTGACCGTGGCGGCCAACTGCCGCATGTGTCTGGTCGAAGTCGAGCGTGCGCCGAAATGTATGCCGGCCTGCGCGACACCGGTGATGGACGGCATGAGGGTCTACACCCGTTCGCCCAAGGCGACCGCCGCCCAGCACGCGACCATGGAGTTCCTGCTGATCAATCACCCGCTCGATTGCCCGATCTGCGATCAGGGCGGTGAGTGCGAGTTGCAGGATCTCGCGATGGGTTATGGCGGTGACGTCTCGCAGTTCACCGAGCGCAAACGCGTGGTGCGCGACAAGAACATCGGGCCGCTGGTGCAGACCGACATGACGCGCTGCATTCACTGCACGCGTTGCGTACGTTTCGGTGAAGAAATTGCAGGCCTGCGCGAACTTGGTGCCACCGGCCGCGGCGAGCACATGGAAATTGGCACCTACGTGGCCAAGGCCATGACCTCCGAATTGTCGGGCAATGTGATCGATCTCTGCCCGGTCGGAGCGCTCACCAACAAGCCCTACCGTTATTCGGCACGCGCCTGGGAACTGCAGCAGCGCGACGGCGTGGCACCCCACGACGGCTTGGGTGCGAACGTGCACTTCCACGTCAAGGGCTCGACTGTCAAACGCGTGGTACCGAAAGAGAACGCCGCGGTCAACGCCACCTGGCTGTCCGATCGTGACCGCTATAGCTATCAGGGCATGAACCACGAAGCGCGTGTGACCGCGCCGCGCATCAAGCGTGATGGACGCTGGAGCGATTGTGATTGGGATACGGCGCTCGATGCCGTGGTTGCCAAGCTGCGCAGCGTTGCCTCGAGCGATGCCGATCAGGTGGCCGCGCTGGCTTCACCCTGTTCAACCACCGAAGAGTTCTACCTGTTGCAGCGTCTCGTGCGCGGCCTGGGTTCGCACAACGTCGACCACCGTTTGCGCCAGCGTGATTTTTCCGACCAGAGCGCGGAGCCTCTTTATCCGGGGCTTGAATCGCTGGCGGCGATCGAGAACGCCGATGCCGTGCTGTTGCTCGGCAGCTACCCGCGTCACGAGAATCCGCTGCTGAATCTGTCGCTGCGCAAAGCTGCGCTGAAAGGCGCGGCGGTCATGCAGGTCGCGAGCCATACGCAGGATTTTAATTACAGCGTTGCCGGCCAGGTGGCGGTCAAACCCTCGCAACTGCTCGGCGCTGCCGCCGCGCTGGCTGCGGGTGTCGCCAGCCGTCGTGGTGTGACGCTGGCGGCCCCGACCGACAAACTGGTGACCGACACTGCGCTTATCGACAACCGACTCGACGCCATGGCTGCACGCTTTGCTGCTGCCAGTCGGCCTTTGGTGCTGATTGGCGCGGGTGTCTCTGCCCATCCGCTGCGCAGTGCGCTGGTGCAGGTCGCGGCCGCCCTGGCCCAGGCGGGTGGCGCGGTGTTTGCTGAACTGGCGGAGGGTGCCAATGGCGCCGGCGCATGGTTGGCCGGCGCAGTGCCCCATCGCGGCCCCGCAGGTCGGGTGTTGGAAAAGCCCGGTCGCGATGTGCGCGGCATGATAGAACAGCCGCGCAAGGCGTATGTGCTGCTCGGCGTCGATCCGATGCTCGACAGTGCGGACAGCGCGGGCTTGCAAGCAGCTTTGCAGGCGGCCGAGTTCGTGGTGGCGGTGAGTGCTTTCGAGAACGCCGCACTGGACGCGGTGGCCGATGTCATTCTGCCGAGCGCGTTGTACGGCGAGAACGAAGGTTCGTTCGTCAATCTCACCGGCCGCTGGCAGCGTTTCGCGCCTGCGGTGCGGCCGCGCGGCGATGCACGCGCGGCGTGGAAGATCCTGCGCGTGCTGGGTAACAAGCTCGCGCTGCCCGGCTTCGATGCCGTCAGTTGCGAAGACGTCTCGCGTGAAATCGAAGCCCTGGTCGGTCAGGTCAAACTGGCACCGCGCCTGACCCCGACCCTGGAAACCAGTTCTCTCAAGGTTGACGGCGCACAACTGGAGTTGCTGGTTGAAGTCCCGATGTACGCCAGCGATGTGTTGGTGCGTCACGCCAGCGCGCTGCAGGAAATGCCCCAGGCTGGTGACGATTGTGTGCGTCTGGCCAGCGCAACTGCGGCGAGTCTCGGTTTGGCCGAGGGGCAGCGTGTGACGATTGAACGCGCCGGCCAGCAGGCCAGCGCGCTGCTGAGCATCGACGATGGTTTAGCGCCCGGCGTGTGCCTGGTGCATGCGGCGCGCCCGACGCTGGCCGCGATTGCGGTCAACGGTGCGGCGATCACGCTCAGCGCGGCGCGCGGTGAGGCAGCGGCATGATCAATCCTTACGCATGGCTTGAACAATTCCTGACTTCGTTCGGCTTCATCCCTGTGCCATTGATCCTGGTGGCGGTGACCGTCGCCAAGATTCTCACCATCGTGCTGCCGCTGATGGGTAGCGTCGCCTACCTGACACTCGCCGAGCGCAAGATCATCGGCTGGATTCAGGTGCGTAATGGCCCCAACCGGGTCGGCCCTCTCGGCCTGCTGCAGCCCATCGCCGACGCGCTGAAGTTGCTCACCAAAGAAATGGTGGTGCCGAGCGGCGCGAGCCGCTTCCTGTTTCTCATCGCACCGATTCTGGCGCTGGGGCCGGCCCTCGCGGCGTGGGCGGTGGTGCCTTTTGGCTCGGAAATGGTGCTGGCCAACATCAATGCCGGCCTGTTGTACATCCTCGCGCTGACCTCGCTTGGGGTGTACGGCATCATCGTTGCGGGCTGGGCATCGAATTCCAAATACGCGTTCCTGGGCGCAATGCGCTCGGCGGCGCAGATAGTGTCTTACGAAATCGCCATGGGTTTTGCGCTGGTTGGCGTGCTGATCGCGGCCGGCAGTCTGAATCTCGGTGACATCGTCAACGCCCAGCGCGGTGTGCTCGGGCCGGGCAGTTGGTTTTTCGTGCCGCTGTTCCCGTTGTTCGTGATCTATTTCATCTCGGGTGTAGCCGAAACCAACCGTGCGCCGTTTGACGTCTCGGAAGGCGAGTCGGAAATCGTCGCCGGCTTCCACGTTGAATATGCCGGCATGGGTTTCGCGCTGTTCTTCCTCGCCGAATACGCCAACATGATTCTGGTGTCGGGCCTCGCGGCGGTGTTGTTCCTGGGCGGGTGGCTGTCGCCACTGCCGTGGTTGACGGGTGTGCCGGTCGTCGGCCTGTTCTTCATGGACGGCATTCACTGGTTCCTGGCCAAGACCCTGTTCTTCCTGTTCCTGTTTTTGTGGTTCCGCGCCACTTTCCCGCGCTATCGCTACGACCAGATCATGCGTCTCGGCTGGAAAATCTTCCTGCCCATTACGATGGTGTGGATAGTGGTGGTCGCGGCGATGGTGGTCTGGCACATGCCGCCATGGTTTGCGGTTGGCGCGCGAGGCTGAAGCGATGAGTGCAGTTGTCGATTACTTCAAAAGCCTGACCCTGTGGGAATTGCTCAAGGGTTTGAGGCTCACTGGTGCTTACCTGTTCGAACGTAAGATCACCATTCAATACCCCGAGGAAAAGACCCCGCAGTCGGCGCGTTTCCGTGGCCTGCATGCCCTGCGTCGTTACCCGAACGGCGAAGAGCGCTGCATCGCCTGCAAGTTATGTGAAGCGGTGTGCCCGGCGCTCGCCATCACCATCGAATCGGAGCAACGTGACGACGGCACCCGTCGCACCACCAAGTACGAAATCGATCTGACGAAATGTATTTTCTGCGGTTTCTGCGAGGAATCGTGCCCGGTTGATTCCATCGTCGAGACCCGTCATTTCGAATACCACGGCGAGAAGCGTGGTGACCTGCTCATGACCAAAGAAAAGCTGCTCGCGAACGCCGAGCGCTTCGAAACACAGATAGCCGCCGATCGCGCCGCCGAAGCGCGCTACCGCTAGCGCCCACGCCACACCATAACGAACTTAACGGGAGGGGGACGACGCAGCGAAGAGGCACAGGGCCACGGGAACGGGTAGGGCGATGTCACACATCGGCCGCGCCGTGACCTGCAACCACGCGTAACCTCACCACCGTCTATCCACGATTCATGTTCGAACAAGTCGTCTTTTATTCGTTCGCGGCCGTCCTGGTGCTCGCCGCGACCATGGTCATCACGGTGCGCAATCCGGTGCACGCCGCGTTGTTCCTGGTGCTGTCGTTCTTCGCCAGTTCGGGCCTGTGGCTGATGCTTGAAGCGGAGTTCCTCGCCATTGCGCTGGTGCTGGTGTATGTCGGCGCGGTGATGGTGCTGTTCCTGTTTGTGGTCATGATGCTCGACATCAATCTGACCGTGTTGCGTGAAGGTTTTGCGCGCTATCTGCCGGTCGCCGGCATTGTTGCGGTGTTGATGTTCGTTGCCATCGGCATGGTCATCGGGCGCGAGCATTTTGATCTTGAGAAGTCTGCCGCAGCGGTCACCCACGCCGCGGACTACAACAACACCCGTGAACTCGGGCTTGCGCTTTACACGCAGTACATCTGGCCATTCGAAATCGCCGCGGTGATTTTGCTGGTCGCGATCATTGCCGCCATCGCACTGACGCTGCGCACCACCCGCCAGACCAAGGCACCGAAACCTGAGAAACAGGTTGCCGTGCGCCGTCAGGACCGTGTGCGCCTGGTCAAGGTCGATGCCGAGCGCCAGGGCTGAGGGGACAACATCGTGCTGACACTCACCCATTTCCTGACCCTGGGCGCCATCCTGTTCTGTCTGTCGGTGGCCGGCATTTTCATCAACCGCAAGAACGTCATTGTGCTGTTGATGTGCATCGAACTCATGCTGCTGGCGGTCAACATGAACTTCATCGCCTTCTCCCATTTCAACGGAGATGTGGCCGGCCAGGTGTTCGTATTTTTTATCCTGACGGTCGCCGCTTCAGAAGCGGCCATCGGTCTCGCCATTCTGGTGGTGCTGTTCCGTAACCGCAGTTCGATCAACGTCGAAGACCTCGGCACGATGAAGGGTTGATGACGGTGTCCCGCCCCAAGTCACGCATTGCTGGAAAGCCGCATGGGTAATCTGCTTCTCGCCATCGTTCTTCTGCCCTTGGGCGGTGCCATTCTGGCGGGCCTGTTCGGGCGTCAGATTGGCCGCAGCGGCGCGCACTGGGTGACCAGCGGCTCGGTGGCGCTGTCGTTCGCGCTGTCGTTGCTGGTGTTCAAGAAAATCGTGCTCGGTGGTGAGCCGGCCTATAACGAGAATCTCTACACCTGGATGTCGAACGCCGGCGTCGACTTCCACGTCGGTTTTCTGGTCGACCAGTTGACCGCCACCATGATGGTGACGGTGACCTTCGTATCGTGGATGGTGCACATCTACACCATCGGCTACATGCACGACGACCCGGGTTACCAGCGTTTCTTCTCTTATATCTCGCTGTTCACTTTCAGCATGCTGATGCTGGTGATGTCGAACAACTTCCTGCAGTTGTTCTTCGGTTGGGAAGCGGTCGGTCTGGTGTCTTATCTCTTGATCGGCTTCTGGTACACACGCCCGACCGCCATCTACGCCAACCTGAAGGCTTTCCTGGTCAACCGCGTCGGCGATTTCGGTTTCCTGCTCGGCATTGCGGCAGTGCTCATGTATACCGGCACGCTCGATTACGCCGAAGTGTTCAAGGCCGTACCGGCTTTGAAAGACACCACTATCACGCTCTTCGAGGGCCATGAGTGGTCCTTGATGACGGTCACCTGTTTGCTGCTGTTCATCGGCGCGATGGGCAAGTCCGCGCAGTGGCCACTGCATGTGTGGTTGCCGGATTCGATGGAAGGCCCGACCCCGATCTCGGCCCTCATCCATGCCGCGACCATGGTCACGGCCGGCATCTTCATGGTCTCGCGCATGTCGCCGCTGTTCGAGATGTCGACCACCGCGCTGTCGGTAGTGATGGCTATCGGTGCCATCACCGCGTTTTTCATGGGCCTTCTGGGTCTGGTGCAGAACGACATCAAACGGGTGGTGGCTTATTCGACCCTCTCGCAGCTCGGTTACATGACGGTTGCGCTGGGCGCGTCGGCTTACAGCGCCGCAATTTTCCACCTCTTCACCCACGCCTTTTTCAAGGCGCTGCTGTTCCTCGCTGCCGGCTCGGTCATCATCGGCATGCATCACGAACAGGACATGCGGCACATGGGCGGCTTGAAGAAACACATGCCCATCACCTACTGGACGAGCCTGATTGGCACGCTGGCCTTGATCGGCTTCCCGGGTTTCGCCGGCTTCTTCTCCAAGGATGCCATCATCGAAGCGGTCGCGCTGTCCCACAACCCGGTCGCGCAATACGCCTACTGGGCGGTGCTGCTCGGGGTCTACATCACCGCACTGTATTCTTTCCGCCTGGTGTTCCTGGTGTTTCATGGCAAGGAGCGCATGGACCACCACACTGCCGAGCACCTGCATGAGTCGCCGGCTGTGGTGACCATTCCGTTGATGGCGCTGGCGGTGCCGTCGGTCGTGATCGGTGCCATCGGTGTCGGCACGATGGTGTTCGGCAACTATTTTGGTAACAGCATCGTGGTCGCCCACGAGCACGACGTGATTGGCCATATGGCGGAAGAGTTCCACGGTGTGCTGGCCTTTATAACTCACGGGGTAACGCAACTGCCCTTCATGCTGGCGATGGCCGGTGTGGCGAGCGCCTGGTTTTTGTATCTGCACAGTCCGGCTATCCCGGCCAGGATTGCTTCCAGCCTGTCGCTGGTGCATCGAATCCTGCTCGACAAATACGGCTTCGATCGTTTCAACGAGTGGTTCTTCGCTGGCGGCTCGCGCGGTCTCGGTCGTTTACTGTGGAAAGTCGGTGACGAAGGCCTGATCGATGGCCTGCTTGTTAACGGCTCTGCGCGCGCAGTCGGCTGGTGGGCCGGTGTCGTGCGTAACGTGCAATCCGGTTTCCTTTACCACTATGCCTTCGCCATGATTATTGGCCTGCTCGTCCTGCTGGGCGTGTTCGTGCACGGAGTACTGTCGTGACCGAATGCACTACGAGCGTCCATCGAACCAAGTGTGAGCCCGCATGAGCGCTGATCTGCCGCTGCTGAGTATTGCCATCTGGCTGCCGATCATCGGCGGGCTGTGGGTTATTTTTGCCGGGCGCCGCGTGCCCGACGCGCCGGTGCGCACCGACTCGATGCTGTTCGCGCTGGCGACGTTCGTGGTGTCGTTGCTGCTCTGGCAGCGCTTCGACAACAGCAACGGCGGCATGCAGTTCGTCGAGAAGCTGCCCTGGATCAAACCGTTCAACATCGAGTACGCGCTCGGTATCGACGGTCTGGCCTTGCCGCTGATTCTGCTGACCACGTTCACCACGGTGCTGGTAGTGCTGGCCGGCTGGGTGGTGATCAAGGATCGTTTAAGCCTCTACATGGGCAACTTCCTGATCCTGGAAGGCCTCATGAACGGTGTATTTGCCGCCCAGGACGCCATCCTGTTCTACATATTCTGGGAAGCGATGCTGATCCCGATGTTCCTTATCATCGGTATCTGGGGCGGACCGCGCCGTGTCTACGCGACCATCAAGTTCTTCCTGTATACCTTCATGGGCTCGGTGTTCATGCTGGTCGCGCTGTTGTACCTGTATGGCAAAGCGGGCAGCTTCGCCTTGCCGGCGCTGCACCAGGTGCCCCTGACGCTCGCCGAACAGCAATGGATCTTCATCGCCTTCCTGCTCGCCTTTGCAGTCAAGATTCCGATGTGGCCAGTGCATACATGGTTGCCCGACGCTCACGTTGAGGCGCCTACCGGCGGCTCGGTAGTGCTGGCGGCGATCATGTTGAAGATGGGTGGTTACGGTTTCCTGCGTTTCAGCATGCCCATTGCACCCGACGCCTCGGCGTCGCTCGACTGGCTCATGATCGCCCTGTCGCTGATCGCGGTGGTCTACATCGGTTTTGTCGCGCTCGTGCAGCAGGACATGAAGAAGCTGGTGGCCTATTCGTCGATTTCGCACATGGGTTTCGTGACCCTGGGTTTCTTTATCGTATTCCAGGTGGCGGCGGCTACCGGTGACTGGCAGCACTCAGCGGCCGGTATTTCCGGCGCGATGGTGCAGATGATTTCCCATGGTTTCATCTCCGGCGCGATGTTCCTGTGTATCGGTGTGCTCTATGACCGCATGCACAGTCGCCAGATCGGCGACTACGGCGGTGTGGTGAACAAGATGCCGGTGTTTGCGGCGTTCATGATGCTGTTCTCGATGGCCAATGCAGGTCTGCCCGGCACCTCGGGGTTTGTCGGTGAGTTTCTGGTCATTCTGACCGCGTTCAAGGCTAATTTCTGGTACGCCTTCCTGGCCTCGGTGACTTTGATCCTGGGCGCGGCTTACACGTTGTGGATGTACAAACGTGTCATGTTCGGCGAGGTCGCCAACGACCATGTCGCTGAACTCGAAGATATCGACGGCCGTGAACGTCTGATCCTGTCAATTCTGGCGGTGGTGGTGCTGTTGTTCGGTCTGTGGCCGGCGCCGATGTTCGACATGATGAATGCCAGTGTGGATCAGCTCGTTACGCAGATCTCGCACTCGAAATTACCCTGAGGCCGCCCGCGATGAACGAGCTCTGGACTGTATTACCCGAAGCAACCATGGCGGGCTTGGCCTGCCTGGTGTTGCTGGTTGAGGTATTCCGTAAGCCCGAAAACCGCGCGGCCACGTTCTGGGCGGCTGCCATGTCGGTGATGATCGTGCTGGCGGAACTCGCGTTGTGGTTCCCGCAGAGCACCACCGTGGCGTTCAACGGCACCTATCGCGTCGACATCATGGCGGCGGTGCTGAAAGCGTTTCTGATGGTCATCGTGCTGCTGTCGTTTTTCTATGCGCGCGATTATTTCGAGCGGCGTGGGCGCGTGGTGCAGGAGTTCTACATCCTGGGCCTGTTCGCGACGCTCGGCATGATGGTGCTGATCTCGGCGCACAATCTTCTGACTGTCTACCTCGGCCTCGAACTGCTGTCGCTGGCGATGTACGCGATGGTGGCCATGGACCGCGACTCGTTCCCGGCCTCTGAAGCGGCCATGAAATATTTTGTGCTGGGCGCGCTGGCCTCGGGCATGCTGCTGTATGGCATGTCGATGCTGTATGGCGTGTCGGGCACGCTCGACTTGGGCGCCCTCTCGGCGCAGGTCGCCGGTGGCAATTCCCACATCCTCTACACCTTTGGCCTGGTGTTCGTGCTGATAGGCATTGCCTTCAAGCTCGGCGTGGTGCCGTTTCACATGTGGGTGCCGGACGTCTATCAGGGCGCGCCGACGCCGGTCACACTGTTTATTGGTTCGGCGCCCAAACTCGCCGCCTATGCGATGGCAGTGCGGGTGTTGACCGATG
>CAMCBY010000060.1 GCA_945873015.1 Klebsiella pneumoniae | reverse complement strand
CGACGAGGTCACCATCTGGCCCTGGGAATTCATCGACAGGCCGCCGTCGCGGGTATAGGCGGTGGAACCGTCGGGCAACAGCACCTGCAGGAAACCGCGCCCTTGAATCGCGACGTCGAGTGCGTTTTCCGTTTGCGACAAAGTGCCCTGGGTAAAAATTTTGGCCGTCGAGACCGTGCGCACACCCGTGCCGAGCATGAGGCCGGACGGCAGCTCGGTGCTCTGCGATGACGACGCGCCCGGTTGCGCGATGGTCTCGTAGAGCAGATCCTCGAAATTCGGGCGGCTCTTTTTGTAACCCGTGGTGGCGACGTTGGCCAGGTTGTTCGAGATGATCGACAAGCGGGTCTGCTGTGCGTCAAGACCTGTCTGGGCGATGTTCAGTGCTGATGCCATGGGTTAGTGCTTCCGCAAAATTGTTGCGTTGAGTTCTGAATCAATTGCTCGAAGAGAGCAGCTTGGCGCCGGCCGTGTCTATTTGCTGGGCGGTGCTCATGGCCTTGATCGCCATATCGTACTGACGCGAGTTGGTGATGAGCTGCACCATCTCGTTGACACTGTTGACGTTGCTGCGCTCGAGCGCGCCGCGCGTGATGCGCACTGTGGCGTCCGGTGCCGCCGGGGTGTTATCGGCGAGCCGGAACAGACCATCGGCGCCCTTGCGCAACTGCTTCACGTCGGGGTTGACCAGCTTGATACGATCGACCTGCGCGAGGGTGTTCGCTTCCTGACCGACCGGCCGGATTGAAATCGTGCCATCGACACCAATGGTGATGCTCTGCGACGGCGGCAATGCTATCGGTCCGCCATTGCCGAGCACCGGCTTGCCGGCACCGGTCATCAACTGACCATTGACGTTGATCTGCAGGTCACCGGCGCGGGTATAGGCTTCGCTGCCATCGGGCGCCTGCACGGCGATAAACCCGTCACCGTTGATAGCGATATCGAGATCATTGCCGGTGGTTTCGATGGTGCCCGGCGCAAAATTGATACCAGGGCGTTCGATCATCGCGTAGGCGCGCGATGGCAGGCCGTTGCCGTAGACCGGCATCGCGCGCGCGGCTTCGAAGTCGGCCTTGAAGCCGACCGTGTTGGCATTGGCAAGATTGTGCGTGGTCAACGCCTGGCCATTCATCATCTGCTGCGCAGCCGACATTGCCAGATAAATCATGCGGTCCATGGTGTGTGCCTGTGCCTGCTCTTACTCGTTGTTATCAACGGATGTTGATGACCGACTGGGTGACGGCGTCGGCGGTCTTGATCACTTCGGTGTTGGCCTGGAAGTTACGCTGCGCGATGATCAGCGCGACCAGTTCCGAAGAAAGATCGACATTCGATTCTTCAAGCGCGCCGCCCTGGATCAGGCCGAGGCTCGCTGTGCCGGGTTTGCCTTCCAGCACCACACCGGCGGCGAACGATGCCTGCCAGTTATTGCCGCCCGACGGGCGCAGGCCTTGCGGGTTGGGGAAATTGGCCAGACTGACCTGTCCCTGCACTGCCGATTGACCGTTGGTGAAACGCGCCAGGATCACACCCTGCTGATCGATGTCGACACCTGCCAGACTGCCGGTGGTAAAACCATCCTGGGTCAGCTTGTTGACACCAAAAGGTGCACCGAACATGGTCGAACCGCTGAGTGTGGTGGTGACATTCATGGCATTCACGCCGGTGCCGGGAGTAAAGGCCGGAATCGCAATCTGGCCGTTAGCCGGGGTCTGCAGCAGACCGGCATTGTCGAACACGATCGCATCAGGACCACCGACTTTGACGCCGTCGACGTAAGTGTGCATCTGCCAGGTGTTAGGAATGACTGCGGCCGTATCGCGCACGAAATACATCTGTTGCAGATGCGAAGCGCCCATCGAATCGAACACATTGAGCGCGGTGGTCTCGTTATAACTGGTCGAATCGAGCGGATCGAAGGTCGGCGTGGTCGGTGCGGTGGCATTGGCGTCGAAGTTCGCGCCAAACGTCACCGCCGTACTGGCCTTGGGCGGATTATTCGCCTGCGACAATTGCAGAGGCGCCAGCGCGCCATTGATATTGCCGACGGTGTCTGCACCAAAGGCCATCAACTGATAACCCTTGGAATTGACGATGAAGCCGTCTTTGTCGAGGCTGAACGCGCCGTCTCGCGTGTAGAGCCGCTCGCCGCCGTTGTTGAGCTGGAAGAAGCCTTCGCCGCTGACCGCCAGGTCGAGTGCATTGTCGGTGAACGACACGCTGCCCTGCTCAAACTGCTGGGCGACGCGCGCGGTATCGACACCGCGACCGACATTACTACCGGAGCCGCCGATGCTGGACACCGCGAACACGTCGGAGAATTCGACGCGCGACTTCTTGAAGCCAGTGGTCGCCGAGTTCGAGACGTTGTTGCCGATGACGTTGAGTTCGTTTTCGGCGGCCTTGAGGCCGCTGATTGCTTGATTGAAAGCCATGTTGGGCTCCGATGTTTGCTGTGTGGGCTATTGAATTTCGAGGACGTCGGCCATATCGACCGCGCCATAACCATTGACGTTGAGGGTCGGCGGCAGACCATTACGGCCGAGAGACACACTGTCGACGCGGGCCGTGACGGCAGGCGTCAGCGCGGTTGGCACGTTGTCGATGGTGGCGCTGATCTTGACCGTGTACTTGCCGCTCGCAGCGGGCTGGCCGTTATCGCGAATGCCGTTCCACTCGTAGTCCAGCGAACCGGCGTTCTTGGCGCCGAGACTGGTGTGGAACACGGTCTGGCCGGTGCTGTCGGTGATGGTGAGATTGACGTTGGTCGCATTGCTCGGCAGCACGGCGGCGAGCGGTGCTTTGCCGCCGGCCTGCAGACTGAATGTGTCTCGCGGGATCACCACGTCGCGTCCGACCATGGTCGAGGCCTGCAGGGCTTGACTCGAAGTAAGTGCGGTGGACATCGTGGTCAGGGATTTCTGCAGACCGGAAATGCCGTTGACGGTACCGAACTGCGCTATCTGACTCAGAAAGTCAGCGCTCTCCATCGGCTTCATCGGGTCCTGATTCTTGAGCTGGGTGACCATCAGGTTCAAAAACGCCTGCTGATCGAGTTCGCTCTTCTTGGTCGCGCTTGCCGAGTCGCTATCGGTGGTTCGATAGCGGTCGAGCGCCGAAGGCAGAATCGCTGTGGTTTTATCCGTGCTCATAACTCACTCGCCTTACTGGCCAAGGGCCAGGGTCTGTTGCAGCATGCGTTTGGAAGCTTCCATGACCTCAACATTGGTCTGATAGCTGCGGGATGCGGAAATCATGTTGGCCATCTCTTCGACGATATTGACGTTCGGCAAGAAGACATAACCGTCAGCATCGGCCAGCGGGCTGCCGGGCTGGTATTCGTGGCGCAGCGGCGCCTGGCTCTCGACAATGCCCATGACCTTGACGCCAGCATCGGCCGCGCCGTTAGGGTCCAGCGCATCGGCCAGCATCGGTTCGAACACCGGCTCACGGGCGCGATAGGTGGCACCGCTGCTGCTCGACGCGCTGTTGGCATTCGCCATGTTGCTGGCGGTGGTGTTCAGACGCACGCTCTGGGCGTTGAGCGCGGTGCCGGCGATATTGAATATGTTGAACAGCGACATGTTTATTCTCCGCGCAGCGCTGACATGAGGCCGCGCACACGACCGTTCAGAAAGGTCAGGGTGGCCTGGTAACGCATGGCGTTGTCGGTGAAGGCGGCACGTTCGGCCTGCACATCGACGGTGTTCTGGTCGAGGGAGGCCTGCAGCGGGTCGCGATAGCGCAACGCATAGCTGAAGTCCGGATCGGCGCCACCGAGGTGGCGACTGCTGGTGACTGCCAGCGTGCCCTGCTCGCCTTGTCCGGCCAGCACCGCCGCGAAGTCGAGGTCGCGTGCCTGATAGCCCGGGGTGTCGGCATTGGCGAGGTTGGTCGCCAGAATCTCAGCGCGGCGCGCACGCAGGGCCAGGGCCTGAGTGTGGATGCCGAAGACGTTGCTGGTGGACATGCTGTTCGCTCTGTTCGCGTTAAGTTTGCAAACATAAATGCGAAGAGCGTGCCAACAATCGGAAACTCAGTGTTGGCGCGGCTTGCAGCGATTCGGGAGAGTCATTGCCGCGCTTGCGGCGGCAAGGGCCTGCCGCAGGAAGCGGCAATCGGGTCGCGGGGAGTGGCAGGTTTGCCGCCGTTGCAGGTGCGAATTCATTCGCACATTAGATGGCCCGACGGCGGAGGACCTGCGTTGCGCTCAAATGTGCGAATGAATTCGCAGCTACGGGGGAAAACTCACTCGCCCAGCACCACCTCACGCACCACAGTCGCAAGATCGTCCGCAACGAATTTGGGCACCAGTCGGTCGGCGCCGACACTCTCGGCCATGGACTGATTGAAGCTGCCCGACAACGAGGTGTGCAGGCACACGTAGAGCTGCTTGAGTTCCGGGTCGGACTTGATCATCTTGGTCAGGGTGTAACCGTCCATCTCCGGCATTTCGATGTCGGAGATCACCATGCCGTACTTGCCAAGTATCGGCTGCTCGGCGGCGACCGCCTTGAGCGCGGCCCACGCAAGCCGACCGTTCTCGGCCACATCGTAGGTGAAGCCAATCTGATCGAGCACTTTGGTGATCTGCTTGCGCGCCACCATCGAGTCATCAGCGACAAACACATGGTGAGGACGTGCCGTCACCGCGCCCTCCTCGCACAAACGTGCCGACACGGTGTCATCGACGCCGACTATCTCTGCCAACACACGCTCGACATCGAGGATCTCAATCAAACGATTGTCGACCGTCACCACCGCGGTCAGGTAGTTGCTGTTGCCGATACCGCGCGGTGGCGGATGAATTTCGTCCCAGCGCAGATTGACGATACGTTCGACTTTGGCCACCAGATAACCCTGCACGCGGCCGTTGTATTCGGTGATGACGACAAATTCGTCGTTCTGACCGGCCAGCGGCGGCATGCCCAGCACCGATGCCAGATCGATGACCGTGACGGTCTGGCCACGGGTATGCATCACTCCGCATACATGCGGGTTGGACTGCGGTACTCGCCGCAAGGGCGGGCATTTGAGGACTTCGCGCACCTTGAATACATTGATGCCGAAAGTTTGCGCCGGCCCGAGTTGAAACAGCAGCAGTTCGACGCGATTCTGGCCCGCAATTCGGGTCAAACGATCCACGCCCTCCATCACACTAGACATGTCGCATCCTCGCGCGCAATTAACGGTTATGGGCGGTATCGGCGTAAGCACCGCGCGCTTTAGTTCGTGGCGCGCCCGAACACTTGAAGGATTAACGGCACGGCGCTTGCATAGTTTCCGGCAATTCTGAACATCGGTGCGCGGCCTGACGGGCGCCACCCCCGGCAATCACGAGTGATTATGAACAAACTGCTGCTGTGTGTGCTGTTAAGTCTGAGCACCGGCGTCAACGCCGAGGCCCTGCAATCGCTGGCCGCCATCGACAGTGCGGTGAAGGATTTTGTCGGCGAGTCGCTGCAAGATGCCGGCGACAGCGAGTTCACGCTCGGCCGTCTCGACCCGCGCCTGCGCCTTGCGGCCTGCGCTAACCCGCTCAAGATGCGCTTCAGTCGCGAAGCCCACGGCGGCGGACGCAATGCCGTCGAGGTGCGCTGCGAAGGCGACCGCCCGTGGTCCATCTATGTCACGGTCGATGTTGCGCGTTTTGCTGAAGTTGTGGTCTCGACCCGCGGCCTGCTGCGCGGCGCCGTGATCGGCAGCGATGATGTGGTGCTCGCGCGTCGTCGAATCAATAGCACGCGCCTTGATTATTTGAGCGACGCGACGACTGCGGTCGGCCGGGTCGCAACGCGGGCCATCGGCCCGGACCAGATTCTGGGCGCGGCCAATGTGATGTTGCCACGCCTGGTTAAACGTGGCGACGAAGTCACCATCGCCAGTGTCGGCTCGGCCATAAGTGTGCGGGTCCGAGGTCAGGCACTGAAGGATGGCGGGCTTGGTGAGCGCGTCTCAGTCCGCAATCTGAACTCCAAAAGGGTCGTCGAAGGCGTGGTCAACGCCGACGGGATGGTGGTGGTTCAGTCTGGTGCGGTACTGTAGTTGGCATGCGCGCCAAGCTCGCGAAAATACGGCCAAATTATTTATGCGACCAGGATCGCAAAAGGCCATTCAAACCTAAAGGAAAGCGGCTTTCACGCCGCTAACTCGGACCGTCCATCTAGGGGATACACAACACATGGTTGCTGAAATAAAAGGAACCGGACCGCAGAATGTTTCTGCCGTCGATACTGGTTTACGCAAGGTAGGAGGCCCGTCCGCGGTTGCCCCGACCGAGCCGACCAAAACTTCTGAAGTGGTCACGTTGACCGATCTTGCCGCCCGCCTGCAGCACCTCACGGACTCCGTGGCGCAACTGCCGGAAGTCGACAAGGTCCGCGTGGCCGAACTGAAAACCGCCATCGAAAGCGGTGACTATCGCATTGACGACGCCAAGATTGCCGACAAACTGACCGCCTTCGAGACTCAACTGGGTCGCGGCGGAGAGGCGCGCTGAGCAGCATGAGCGGCACGGCATCGACCTTGGACGAACTGCGCAAAACGCTGGGCGACCTGCTCGATGAACTGACCGAAGTGTTGGCCGTGGAGCTCAAAACACTGCGTCAGCGCGACAGCGAAGGCCTGGAGGCCGCCGCTGCGCGCAAACTCGAACTGGTGGCAGCCTTGGAAACCGCGACCGGCAATTATTGCCGGGCAGGCGGCAAACTCGACCGCGACACGCTCGGCGCGCTCGAACGACAAGCCAAGGCCTGCGCCCAGGCCAACCGCGTCAACGGTGGCGCTATCGAGTTGAACCGCAATATGGCCGGGCGTTTGCTCGATACCCTGCGCGGTGGCGCCCGCACCATCGCCACCTACGATGCCAGCGGGCGCTTGCATCGGCGTAACGCCGGCCGCCCGGTCGGACACGCCTGACCGTCACGCAGCTCGCTGTCCATGGTCCTGCTCGATGATGAGGTGGCGCGCGATCGCGTGCTGGTGGCCGGCGGCATGGTCGAAGCGGTCGATCCGCGTGAAGCCCGCCATCTGCTGCTGAAACGAATTTACGAATCTCACTGTCTGCTCGATATCCGTCTCGACGGCGATGAGTCGGCCTACCAAAGCGCCATCATCGAACTGTTGCCCGACCTCGGCTATCTGGTCATCGATGCGCTTACGCCGCAAGGTGGCGACGCCTTGGCCACGCGTTTGCCGGGGCTGCGCGTGCGCACCCGTATCAACGGCATGGAAGTGAAATTCCACAGTCAGATCCTCGCGCGCGGCAGCCAGCAGGGGTTGCCGTATTACAAAGCCCGCTATCCGGACGTCATCGAATATCCGCAACGGCGCCGCGAATTGCGCGTCACAGTGCCATTTGACCGCGGCGTGCCGGTACGTTTTGAAACCCGCAGCGGTGGTTGGGTGCGCGGCGAAATCCGCGATCTGTCGCCAAGTGGCTTCTGCGCGCGCCTGTTATCGGGCGATGTCGCCAGTATCGAACAACGCGAGGGCCGCGCCACCGCCTGTGAAATCGATCTGCCTCTACATGGCACGCTGCGCGCGCTGGTCGAAGTCCGACACATGCTGCCGTCACGCGCGCGCAGTGCGCCGCGGGTCGGCGCACGCTTCATCGAACTCGATGAGCGCAATGAGCAGCAGTTACAACGCTGCGTCGCCGAACTCAAGCGCAACCGCGTGCGCCAGCCCTGAATAGCGCCGATATCGCGCGCCGCAAGCCGCCCCGCAGCGGCGGCGCCTCCCGCTGGCAATAGCCCGGCAATTTTTCTATGGTGGCGTTCCCCGGCGCGCCGCGATGCGGCCAGCCTCGTCAAGAACCGCAATCAGGACAGCCCATGGCCAGCTATAACTTGAACCTCGTGCGTGTAGTCGAACGGCCAGAGCAGTACTTCCCGCGTAAGGAAATCGTCTCGCGCAACAGTGATGGCAGCCTGTTCCGCTACACCTACGCCGATTTCTGCAAACGCGTGCGGCGCCTGGCCAGCGCCCTGCAGACCATTGGTGTAAAGCCCGGCGACAAGGCTGCGACCCTGGCCTGGAATACCCATCATCATCTTGAGCTCTATTTCGGCATTCCATGCGCGGGGTCAGTGCTGCACACCGCCAACCTGCGGCTGTCCGATGAACACATCGCCTATACGATGAACCACGCCGAGGACAAGGCGGTGTTCTTCTCACCGGACTTGCTCGAAACCGTCGAGCACCTGGTGCCGTTGCTGAAAACGGTTAAAACCTTCGTCATTCTTGCTGACCGAGCACCGCCGTCCAGCATTCCCAATCTGCTCGGCTACGAAGAGTTGCTCGAACGGGGCGACCCACAGGCGCCCTACGCCGACATCGATGAAGACGCACCGGCATCTATCTGCTTCACCTCGGCCACCACCGGCAATCCCAAGGGTGTGGTCTATTCACATCGCGGCCTGACCCTGCATTCGATGATGCTGAGCCACGTCGATGGCATGGCGATGTCAGAGAAAGATGTGCTCATGCCGATAGCGCCAATGTTTCATGTCAATTCGTGGGGCGTGCCGTTTGCGGGCGTGTGGGTCGGCGCCAAGTTTGTATTTCCGGGCGAGCGTCCGCATGCAGCCGACAATCTTGACCTCATCGCCGCTGAGCGCGTGACCTTTGCCCACGGCGCGGTGACGGTCGGCATCGACATGATGAATCTGTTACAGAACGAACCGCGTGACATCTCGAGTCTGCGTGGTTTGCTGCTCGGTGGTTCAGCGACGCCCGCGGCCGTCATGAAGTATTACCAGGAACATCACGGCGTGCCGATAGTGACCGCCTGGGGTTCCACGGAATGCGCACCGCTGGCGACGCTGACCTATATCCGCGGCGACCAGCAACAGCTCAGCGTGGATGAAAAAATCGCCATCCGCGTGCGCCAGGGTATTCCCGCGCCGGCGGTTGAACGCAAAGTGCTGGACGACGACGGCAACAACGTACCGTGGGACGACAAAACCATCGGCGAGGTCTATGTGCGCGGCCCGTGGATCGCGACCACCTATATCGACGAACCGCGCAGCGCCGAAAGTTTTATCGACGGCTGGTGGAAGAGCGGCGATATCGCCTCGGTCAATGCCGATGGTGTGATGAAGCTGGTCGACCGCGCCAAGGATTTAATCAAGAGCGGAGGTGAATGGATCTCTTCGGTCGACCTTGAAAATTCGCTGATGGCCCACGGCGCGCTGCGCGAGGCAACCGTGGTCGGCATGCCGCATGACAAATGGCTGGAGCGGCCTATCGCCTTCATCGTCGCGCGTGGTACCGAGCGACCGGACGAAGACGAACTTCGTCAGCATCTATTGAATGCAGGTTTTGCCAAGTGGTGGCTGCCCGACCGTCTGGTGTATCTCGATGAAATTCCGAAGACCGGCGTCGGCAAGTTCAACAAACGTCTGCTGCGCGAACAGCTTGACGAACTGCTGAAATAAAGCTGCGCGGCGCAGCTCTGGCCCGGTGGACCAGGGTCGCGCCGCGACTCACAAACCGAGATTGCCCGGCGACAGCAGTCCCTGCGGATCGAGCGCGCCTTTCAGACGTTGCAGCACACTGAAATAGGCGCCGCTCGCTTGCACTTCCTGCGCCCATAACTTGCCACTCTTGTAGGGCACGCAGCCTGCGCCGCGCAGCACCTGCGTGGCGTCGGCGATCGCTTCCTGCGCGGCCGGCCATTCGCTGCGCTCATCGTAAAAGGCCATCACACCGCCGTGCAGTCCGCGCCGGCACACTACCGTCGCCGCACCCCATACGAACGCCGGCCAGCGCGCGCGCAATACATCGACCGCGGCGCAGAAGTTCGCCAGTCGGTCGCTGGGCAACGAGGTCATGAGGATTGCGCAGCGGGAACGGGAAAAATAACCGGCGAAGGAATACCAGTAGTTCTCGTCGAGCCGCAGTTTATTGAAATAAACCGTATCGAAGATTTGCGTTTCGCGGCCACCGTGCTCACTCGCAAGTGCAAACAGGCGCGCACGATCGCGCGCGATATCGTCAGGCTCAGCACCGAGATCAAAACCAATGCAATAACCGGGCAGGCCGGCCGTGTCGAAATCGGCGTGCGCGGCCAGCACGCGGGCGCGCACTGTGCCGCCTTCATAACCCGCCGCGTACCATACATGGCGTGTCAGCTCGCGACCCTGCACATCGCAAAGAAAACGACCGGCGGCAGCCGCATCGACGAAACCTAAACAGAAGGTTTCGCGCGCAGCAGGCAAGGGATACAACCACAGCGCAATCGCCGTCACCACCCCGAGGCTGGCATCGGCACCGATGAATAAACCGGTCAGATCCGGCCCCAAACAATAACGCTGAAAAAAGCCGGCGTCGCGGCAAGCGGCGCTGCCGGTGCGCAAGCGCGTGCCATCGGCCAGCACAACTTCGAGCCCCGCCACACAATCACCCATACTCTGGTGGCGTGGCGAACCGGTGCCGAGGGCATGGGCCGACAAGGCACCGCCGACCGTCGCCGCCGGTCCGGTGGAAGGCACGATGCCCACCGTCTGGCCGTGCAACGCAAGTTGCGCGAGCAGGTCGGCAAAACGTATGCCGGGCTCGACCACCACCACACCGCGCGCCAAGTCGAGTTCCAGCACGCGTGTCATGCGCGACACATCCAACACGATGCCACCGGCATGCGGGTTAACCCCGCCGGCATACATGGTGCCGCCGCCGCGCACGTAGACCGGCGTCGCGTGGGCCGCAGCCTCGCTCACGATGGCGACCACTTGTTCGGCGCTGCTCGCTTGAGCGGCGAGTTCGGCGCGCCCGGCTGGCACCATCGAACAATCGCGTCGGTAGTTGAGCAGATCAATCGGGTCGGCATACAGAGCGACACCGTCGAGACCGTCGGCGACGGCCTTTAATACCTTGGGGTCGGTCATGACGCAGACCTCGTATGAAGCGTGAAATAGCGCGCAACGAAACTCGCCAGGCCCAGCACCAGGACGGCGTCTGCGGCGCTCGCACGCAGATGGTTGGCACAACGCGCGTCAAGACTCACCGCCACACCGGTCGGCGGCAGACACGCGCGCGCCATACGCGCCGCCGAATCCGGCGCCATGGCCGGCATACCCCCACCGGCGCCACAGCAGGTTGCGTGACGATTGGGAAAGTCGGCATTCAGCAACGGCACTTCGAGCGCGGCAAACAACGCCGCCACCGCCGCTTCATCACCGTCGCGCGCTTCGCGCTTGAGCAGACATGATTCGACCAGATGCACCCCTGTCGGCCGCACGATGTCGTCGCGCCAGCGCAATTGCACTTGCCCTTGTTCGACCGCCGCACACAGCCAGCGCGCGATGCTGCGGGTGGTCACACCCATCGCTTGCAGTTGCTGAGCGCACTCGCAGCCGGCCACCAGCACCTCGCTACCCGCCAGGCGGCCTGCGGCGGCCCGCGCCAGCGCTTCGCCTTCACGACGCAGGCCGAGTTCAGTGAGGGGCGCACCACAGCAGGCGTCATTCGATAGTTTGAGCGCGACACCGGCGGCCTGCAGGAGTGCGTAGCTGGCCTGCGCTTCTTCGCCGCCCGGCAGGCCTGCCGCACAGCCGATGAACAAGGCATGCTCGGCTGTCGCGACCGGCGGTTCGAGCGCGGCGGCCCAAGCGTGGCGCTGCTCGCGCGGCACCCCATTGGGATTACCGTCACGGAGAAACGCATCGTGCGCAGCGGCAAGCGCGGGCGGCAGGCAATCGGCGGCGAGTAATTCTTCACGCAGCGCGCGGCCGATAGTGGCCGGTCGCAAGCCTATCGGGCAGGCGGTTTCACAATTGCCGCAGGTAGTGCAGGTAAACACACGCTCGGCCAGGGTCGCGCCATCGAGCGCCTGACCTTCGAGTATTGCGCGCGCCGCCTCGATATATCCGCGGCCCGAATAGCCGGGCGCGCGACTGTGCTGTTCCATGGTCGCGCACACGGCGTTTATGCCGCGCTCCGGCCACACGGCATCGACGCAGTAGTTACAACTCGAACAGTGATACAGGTCGCGCTCATAGCGCGCCACGAAATCGGCGGACAACTGCGATAACAATGTGCTCATGACACCCCCCTCGTACGCACTGCTCAGGAAGCGTCTGTGTTTGAACCGAGCCCAAGCAACGCTATCAAGGCGCAGCAGGCGCCCGTCAGCAGCACCAGCAGCAGGCCGACGTCACGCGCGGCACTTAAGGCCGCAGCGCGCTCCATGACCCCGATCACAACCAGCAGTACGAGCGTCACGGCGCCGACAATCAACAGTGCAACGCCTGCCTGCAGAGTGCGCAGCATGCTTCGATTCATGGCCTTCCTCCCCGTCACACATAAACCGCTTCGATAGCCCGGAGTGTACGCCATCGCCGTCGCGAGAGAACGGCAGCGAAGCAACGCGCAGGCCTGTGGGCCAGGCGCGCGCGCCACACGTACAGACACTATCGAAACGCGCGCCATTTGATCGCGACACATGTACGCCGGCCGCGCTGCGGTCCACAATATGCCCTCAGGTTTTATTCACTGTTCTCGAGGAGAAACAAGATGTCGAATTCGATTGATCGTCGCGGCTTT
>CAMCBY010000059.1 GCA_945873015.1 Klebsiella pneumoniae | reverse complement strand
GACTTCGCGCTGCGTGTCGCGCGCGAGATCCCGACCCAGGCTATCTGCATCGTGCTCGGCGTGCCGGAAGAGGATCGCCTGATGCTCGCCGACTGGATAGACCACGGCATCGCGGCGCCCTCGGACGAGGTCATCGCCGAAGAATACGTACGCAAGATTCGACGTTATGCACAGGGCTTGATTGAAGCGAAACGCGCCACTCCTGCCGGCGACATTTTCTCGACCATCGTGCATGCACGTTTCGAGGCCGATGGTTCAACCTTGTCCGATCACGAACTGCGTTCGTTTTTCGGTTTGCTGTTTCCCGCTGGCGCCGAAACCACCACTCGCTCGATCAGCGGCGGCCTGTTGAGTTTGATTGAACGACCCGAGCAGTGGGCGCGACTGCGCGCCGAGCCTGCTCTGCTGAAAACCGCGGTCGAGGAAATCGTGCGCTGGACCACACCGTCCTGCTACAAACGGCGCACCGCCACCCGTGACACGCACTTCGCCGGCAAACAGATCCGCGAAGGCGACAAAGTGACGTTCTGGGAAATGTCGGCCAACCGCGATGAGCGGATGTTCGAGCGGCCGTTTGATTTCGACATCGCACGCAATCCGAACAAACATCTGGGTTTTGGCGCCGGTGTGCATTTCTGTCTCGGCTCGTCGCTGGCGCGGCTGGAACTGCGCGTGGTGTTCGAAGAACTGCTGCAATCGACGCTCGATTTCCGGCTCGCCGGTGAGCCGCAGTGGATGCCGAACAATCGCCTGGTGGGACTGAAATCACTGCCAGTCGAGGTGGTCTAGTGCGCTGTCCCGCAATGAATCTTCGTAATTCGCTTGCCCTCGAAGCGCGATGCGGCGTTGCTCGTCGTCGCAATAGCGCCGCTATTACTCCTCCTCGCGCCTTGCCTCGCACTCCGATGGCCGCGCGAATTATAGAAGTTCATCACGCGACAGCGCACTAGCACCGTCACGCGGCGACTTCGTTTGTTGATGTCCGTCAATCACCGCTACCTGCACGGCGGCGCTGGCCCGATGCTACTGGCCGTTGCGCTGGTGGCGGTGTTCTACGGTACGGCGCTCGGCTATGAACTGGTGTGGGATGACCTTAACTGGCTGAACGATTTTCGCCGCCTCGATCTGCTGGCTTTGTTGCACGACAATCTGACCAGCAACACCTTGGTGTCCTTCTACCGGCCGCTGGTAGCGGCGAGTTTCAGCCTGCAACTTGCGCTCAGTCAGAGCCCACTGTATCTGCACGGCTTCAATCTTGTATTGCATGGTGCGAACCTGTGCCTGCTGGTGCTGCTTGCGCGTGGCACCCACCCGCCGCGGAACCGCACCCTCGCGTTTGCGGTCACGGTGCTCGCCATCCACCCGATGCTGGTCGAACCGGTGGTGTGGGTATCCGGGCGATTTGATCTGTTCTTTACCAGCTTTGTGCTGCTGTGCCTGCTCGCGGCCTTGCGTGTGCAAACGGGTGTTGTACGTTTTGTCGCGGTGGCGGCCGCGTTCCTGGCGGCGTTGTTGTGCAAGGAATCGGCGCTCGCGTATCTCGCGATCGGGCCGTGGTGGGTCGCCATCATGCACATGGCGCAGGGCACCACGACGCCGCGCGCACGCTGGCTTGCTGCTGCGTGGCACGGCGGCGCGCTGCTCGCCGCGCTCGGCGCCTATCTCTCGCTGCGTCTGCTGTGGCTGGGTCTGCCTCTGGTCAAAGACACCGCCTTCAGGACTCATGACGATTATTTCGCCGGCGAGCATGTCTTGTTGGTGCTGCGCACCCTCGGCACTTATGTGCAGATGACGTTGTTGCCGTTGTGGAACCTCGCGCCGCTGCATGGGCAAGCCGGCACACCGACCGCTTATGCTTATATTTCCGCTGGCGCACTGGTGGTGCTGGCAGCGCTCGCGGGTCTGCGCTGGCGTTGCTGTTTACCGTTCAGTGCGTGGCTGCTGGCGCTACTGCCGGCCGCCAATCTGGTGCCCTTGCACATTGACCTCGTGCAGAACCGCTATCTCTATTTTCCATTGTTCGCACTGGTGCTGACTGTACTTAAGGTGCTTGAGCGCAACTCGATTGCCGTGCCTGCTCGGCGCCTGTTGTTGGCGCTGCTCGGGATATGGTTGTGTGCACTGGCGGTGACCAATCTCAGTACCGCGCGCCTGTGGCGCGACGGCGTGTCGCTATTCTCCTGGGTGGTATCGGTGCGGCCCCATTCGCGTATTGCACTGGAGAACCTCGCGCTCGCGCACCAGGCCGCCGGTCAATTCGACACGGCAATTGAAGTCGAAACGCGCATTCCAGAACAGCAACGCAGTTTTCAAGGGTGGTTGCTGTTGGCGCGCGCCAGTCGCGACGCCGACCGGCTTCCAGCGGCGGTCGAGTATTACCGGCAGGCACTGACGGTGCCGGCCTACGACGTCGCCATGCATCTCAGCGCGATGTTTGAACTGGCCCTGGTCTATCGCCAGCGCGGTGATGCACAAGCCAGTGAGCAGCTTGCCGCCGAGGCGGAAACATTGGCGTCGCAGCAGCCCGTCAGCAAACGTCTGCTTGACTATTATCGCGGTCGATTGCGGCCATAGAATCTGGTGCTGAGTTGCGGGTTTTAAGCGGAGATACCTCACGCACGGCGCGACTATAATGACGGCCTGCCGCCCCATGGAAGAATTTGATCGCTCGCTGTCTATGGATGCAAAGCAAACCCAGCAGGGCGGTCGGCCCCTCTCATCGCGAGACCAGCGACGGCTTTTAGCGCTTGCCGCACTCGTGGTACTGGTGTGTGGTCTGCGCGCCGTACAAATGGCGTGGCTGTCGGACGACGCCTTCATCTCCTTTCGGTACGCACGTAATCTCCACGACGGACTGGGACTGGTGTTCAACGCCGGCGAATATGTCGAGGGCTACACCAATCTGCTGTGGACGCTGGCCATGGCGGCCGTGCTGCACTTAGGTCTGGACATGGAGTTGATGGCACACGTGCTCGGCATCGCCTGCTGGCTGGGCTTGTCGGCGCTGCTGGCGGTATGGTCCTGGCAGCGCAGCCGCGTTGGCGGTCATCTGTGTTTGCCGCTCGCCGCGCTTCTCAATCTGTTGCTCGAAGACAACCAACGCTGGGCGACCGGCGGCCTTGAAACGAGTTTGTTCAGTCTACTCACATGTGCAGGCTTGCTGCTGTTGGCGGCGGCCCGCACCCGCAGGCGCTGGCAATTCGGTGGCGGCGTAGTGCTGGCGCTGGCCTGTCTGACCCGCCCCGATGGCGCGATATTCGCGGCCTTGGGCGTCATCTATAGCTACTGTGAAGGCGTGCGCGCGCCGCTCGGCCAACGACTTCGCGATGCCTGTGCAGTGGCTTTGCCCTTGGTGGTGACCGGCACGGTCCTGATTGCTTTTAAGCTCAGTTATTACGGCGAGTGGCTGCCGACAGCCTTCTATGCCAAATCGGCCTTCGATGCCTACTATCAGCAGGGACTGCTCTATCTCTGGTTGTTCTTCTCGCGCAACTGGTTTGCGCTGGCCTTTGTGCCCTGCGCGCTATGGCTGGCGCGTGCTCGACTCGCGCAGTTGCTGACGCGCGACAATGGCCTGTGGCTGGTGGCCTGGGCGGCGTTCAGCTATTACGTCGTACATAGTGCCGGGGATTTTATGTACGCACGACGCTTGCTGCCGGCGCTGCCGTTTCTGTGGTTGTTGTTCGAGGCTGTGCTGGCGCGTGTGACGGAACGCCGGGCGAGACTTGGACTGTTCTGCGCAACGCTGCTCGCAGCGGCGCTGCCGCGTGCGCTGTACTCATCCGAGGCCGAGAAGATAGATGGCATCGCCAACGAGTGGGCGTTTTATCCGCCGGCCTATCTCGCTACTTCGAGAGAGCGCGGCGAATTGCTGGGACAATTGCTCGGTGACACTCCGGTGCGCGTCGGCTTCATCGGCGGCATGGCGATGTTTGCCTATTACAGCGGCTTGCCTTATCTGGCCGAGATGAATGGCTTGACCCAGTATTCGCTCGCCCGCCAACCGCTGACCGCACGCAGCCGCGTGGGTCACGAGAAATCCGCGGACGCCGCCTGGCTGACCAGCAACCGCATTCATTTGCTGGTCTCACCCGAATCACCACCGATGATGGAGGACGGTCATCGCAGATTCGATGTGATTCGTTTCGGCACCACCATGACGGCGCGCATCTGGATTTATTCCGACGCGGTGATGGACCCTTTGCGGGCTCGTGCCGATGTCGATTTCGTGCCTATCGAAACGGTCCTGGCGCAGGCCGAGCACGACATTGCCGCGGCCTCGCCGGAAGCGGCACGCACCATCCTCACCTTTCTCGAGCGTTATTATCTGACCGAGGCCTCGCCCCGGCGTGCCGCCCAGATCGACCATCTGCGTCAACTGGTGGCCGACAAAAACCAGGACCCCTGACAGGAATCTTAGTAACCTGCCGACGCGCTCGAAGAGCACAGCGGGCAGCAGCGCATCAGCACACGTCTGCTCGAATATTATCGAGCGTAATTGCCGCCATAGAATTGTGCGCTGTGGTGTGGGTTTTAGTGTGCGAATGAATTCGCACCTACAACAGATGCGGCGCCTTCGCCGTCGCCTTGGGGGGACTTCATGACAACTGCGATGCCTTGCGCGCTCCCGGCGGCGACTCGCGATATGGCACAGGCGCTGCGCGATCTGCATGAGCATGGGCTATGCATCATGCCCGAGGTACTGGACCGCGACACCCTCACGCGGGTACGCGATGCACTCTATCGCGCCGCCGATGATGACGACCACCACGGCCGGCGTCCGCACGATTTTGTGCTCGACCGCGACGCGCACAATCGGCGGGTGTGGAATCTGCTGAATCGCGATCCGGTGTTCGCGATGTTGGCCGAACATCCGCTCGCACTCGAGTTCGTGCGCACGACACTCGGCTGGCCGGCCTTGCTCAGTAACATCTCGGCCAATATCACCGGGCCCGGCGCGATTGCCGGCGTGCTGCACGCCGATCAGGTGTTTGTGCCCTTACCGTGGCCGAAGCGGCCTCAAGGTCTCAACGTCGCCTGGTGCATCGATGATTTTACGCGCGACAATGGCGCGACCGAAGTACTCCCCGGCAGTCATCGGCGCATGGGCAATCCGACCGTGGACGCCGAGTCGGAGCCACTGCTGCCAGTCGAAGCTCCAGCCGGCAGCGTGTTCGTATTTGAAAGCCGCTTGTGGCATCGCACCGGCGCCAATCGCACCACAAACCAACAACGCGCGGCCGTATTTCCGTTCTACACCACGCCCACTTACCGCACCCAGGAGAACTGGTTTCTGTCGCTGCGGCCGGATGTGGTGGATAGCGCTTCGGACACCTTGCTGACCTTGCTCGCCTACAAAAGCGAGTTGTTCGGGCTGGTATACGGGCAATCGCCGCGCTGACAACGGCGTCGTTGGCCCGCCTATTCGTCGGGTTCGACTTCCGCCTTGGGGAAGATATGTACGAGCACGATGCGTGGCCCCAGCATTTTGCGCACAACAACATCGAAGTGTTCAAATTCGACGCGCTGACCTTCGTTCGGCAGGTCGCCCAAGGTCTGCAGAATCAAACCACCGATGGAGTCAAACTCGTCCTCGTCGATATCGATGCCGAGCGCGCGTTCGACCGTCACTATTGGCAGACTGCCCTTGCCTATCAAAGAACCGTCGTCGAGTTTGGTCCATTCATTACGGGTGCGGCGGAACTCATCACGAATCTCGCCGACCAGCGCGCCGAGCAGATTATCGAGCGTGATAAAGCCTATCGGCGGCTGACCGTCGTAAGCCACCACGGCGAAATGGGGATTGCCTTCGCGAAAGCGCCGGAACAATTCGGTCGCCGACAGTGTGGGCGAGACCGTCAACACCGGTCGCACCAAGGAATCGAGATTGGGCAGCGGCTCACCGCTGCGCGTCGCGATAAACACATCCTTGAGGTGAATCACGCCAACCACGTGGCCCTCGGCGTCGAGATAGGGATAACGTGTGTAGCGGTAGTTCACCACCCGATCGAGACTGGTTTGCAGGTCGTCGTTGCGCGACAGCGTGGCCGCATCCTGGAATGGCCGCATGAGATCAGCCACTTCCAGATCGCGAAAATCGAGCGCGTGGGCCAGCACTCGCCACTCATCGCTGGTGGATTTTTCATCGGCACGCGAGGCACGCAGGATGAGCTTCAGTTCTTCCGCCGAATAATGACTTTCGTGACCATGACCGTCGTCGAGGCCCATCACGCGCAGAATCCAGTTGGAGCTGTGGTTCAACAGCCAGATGATCGGATACATGAGCCAGTAGAAGCCGTAGAGCGGCGTCGCGGTCCAGATCCCTATTCTGTCGGGCTGGCGTATCGCCATCGATTTCGGCGCCAGTTCACCCACCACGATGTGCAGATAGGAAATAATGAAAAACGCGACGAAGAACGAAATGGCCGCCACCGACTTCTCGCTCAGAATTCCGACCGACGCCAGCAGCGGCTCGATCAGATGCGCCACCGCCGGTTCGCCGACCCACCCGAGTCCGAGTGATGCGAGCGTGATGCCGAGCTGACAGGCAGACAGATAGGCGTCGAGATTGCGATGCACCCGCGCCAGATTGCGACCGCGCCAGCCATAAGTCTTGGCAATCGCCTTGACCCGCGTCTGGCGCAGCTTGACCAGACCAAACTCGGCGGCGACGAAAAAGCCGTTGAGCAGCACCAGCAGCAGGGCTAGCGCGATATATAGAACACTACTTCCCATTCAATCGGTCGCTTACAGATAAAGCTTTGGCCGCCAGGGTGCCCTGGTCGGCAAGATAGTCGAAGTGGGGCAGGATACTGCAAATGCCGGCGACTGTTGGTACGGTCGGTGGGCGTGGAGCAGTCTCCATGGTCAAAGTTGCGTGCGTAAGGCCGTCGCCCGTTCGCACGCAACTATCCACAGGCGGCTAGGGATTGTCGAAGGCGAGCTGGTGCTGCTGTGCTATCCAATGCTCGAGCTTGGTCGCGAGGATCGGCAGCGGCAAGGGGCCGTCGCGCAACACTTCGGCATGGAATTGGCGAATATCAAAAGCCGCACCGAGTTCGCGCTCGGCGTGGGCGCGCAGCTCGGCGATGCGCAATTGGCCTATCTTGTAACTCAGCGCCTGCCCCGGCCACGCGATATAGCGCTCGACCTCGGCGCTGATGTCCGATTCGGCCAGCGATGAATTGCTGCGCATGAAACTCATCGCCTCCTCGCGACTCCAGTTGCGTGCATGCAGCCCGGTATCTACCACCAGACGCATGGCACGCAGCATTTCATCGTTCAAATGCCCATAGTGCTGCATCGGGTCACGATACAAACCGAGTTCGTGACCGAGAGATTCGGCATACAGCGCCCAGCCTTCGACGTAAGCCTTGAAGCTGTTGAACCGCTGAAAGCGCGGCAGATGTTCCTGCTCCTGAGCCATCGCAAACTGATAATGGTGACCGGGTGCTGCCTCGTGCAGGGCGAGTGTCGCCATGCTGTAGAGCGGTTGACTGCGCAGGTTGTGCGTGTTGACGTAGAAAATGCCGGGGCGTTTGCCATCCGCCGATGGCGGTTCGTAAGAGCCGCCCGAGGCACTCGCGGCGCGGAACGCTTCGACCGCACGAATCTCGTAATCGGCGCGTGGCATGGCCTTGAACAGACGCGGCATGTCGGCGTTGATACGCAATTTCAGCGCCTCGAAGCCGGCCAGGAGCTGGGCGGCGTCGCGCGCATAATACCGTTCATCACTCTGCACATGGCGATAGAACGCCGACAGGTCACCGCTGAAATTCACTTCGCGCATCACCTCACGCACTTCGCCACGGATGCGCGCCATCTCGGCAAGGCCCAGCGCGTGAATCTCGTCGGGCGACAGGTCAGTGGTGGTGTGTTTCCGAATCTGATAGCGATACCACGCGGCGCCCTGTGGCAGCGCGCCCATGCCTACCGAGCTGCGGGTCATCGGCATGTAGTCGCGCTCGATAAAATCCGCCAGACGCCGATAGGCCGGCACGATGAGCTCGCCAACAGCGCGACGATAGGCGGTCGTGATGCGCTGCCGCTCGGACAGAGCAATGCTGTCAGGCAGGCGCGTCACCGGTTGCCAGAACAGCGTCTGCTCGGGTTCGCCGCGCGCAATCTCGCGCAACTGCGCCACCACGCGCTCCATGATGACGCGCGGATTGACCACGCCGCTGGCCATGCCTTCGCGCATCGCCACTATCGCGGCGTCGACCCAGCGTGAAAAATCCTGCGCGCGCGCCAGAAAAGCCTCGTAGTCGGCGACCGTCTCAAACGGTTGGGCGCTGTCGCCCGAGCCGAGCTGGGCGAAGGTGCTGGCCATGCTGCTCATCTGATCGACAGGCAACAATCGGTCGGGAAAACTCAGGCGTTCCAGGGTCAGCTCACGATCACTGACAAAAATCTCGTAACTCAAGCGTTGCGCGGGACTCAGGCTGCGTGTGTCGATGGCCCGCGCACGGTTCAGAAAACTGTGTTGCACGCGACGCGACTCGGCCTCAAAAGCCGGGTCGGCGGGATTTTCAAGGCGGTGGTCGTAACGATGATCGCCATTGAAGGTGGCGGCAGTCGGATAACGCGCAAGACGGGTTTCGAAGTACTCCTCGTAGAGGAGTTCGAGCGCTGTACCTGCGTCGGCGGATGTTTCGAGTGCCGCCGCGCTGCCGGCGCCGAGCCACAGCAACAACCACGCCCAGCCCAGATGACGACTTAAACGCGTGGCGCCCATCGACGTAAAGGTGCGTCGCTCTGCGCGCGGCAGACGCGGGTACAGGATAAAAGTCGGGCCTTGCTCACAGGCAGTCGATTACAAAATGTGTGACGTGATTGTGCCATCAAGCCACCCGTATCTGCCAACCCCGGCGCTGCCACCCCGCCCCAAAGGGTGGTCGTGCGCGTGAGCCGTTTGCGCTGACAATAGCGGCAACAGCAGCGCCGGCCGTGACCCGGCGTAACCCGCATCACTTTGTTCGGAGCAGCGCCCGTGACCCGCTATCAACCCTTGCCCGAGGTGCTGGTCGCCGGCCGCACCACCATTGGCGATTTGTTCCATCGCCGCGTGCCGGCCCAGCCGACACGGCTCGCCGTCATCGATGGCAAACGCGCGCTGAGTTACGCCGAGCTCGACGAACGTTCCAATCGCCTCGCCCATGCGCTCGGTGCGCGCGGTCTCACGCGTGGTGCGCGGGTCGCGGTGTTGGCGCGCAATTGTCTCGAATATCTCGAAATCGAGCTGGCGGCGGCCAAAATCGGCGTGATTGTCGCGGCCCTCAACTGGCGCCTCGGCGAACGGGAACTCACTCACAGCGTTCAACTGGTGGCGCCGGCGCTGCTGATAGTGCAGGCCGAACTGTGCGCCAGCATCGAACAACTGGATCTGCCGCCACTGCCACGCATCGTGCTGGGCGCGGACTATGAACGGGTGCTGGCCGGCGCAAACCACAGCTATCCGACGGTCGAGGTCGACCCCGAGGATGGTCTGGTGGTGCTCTATACCAGTGGCACCACCGGCCTGCCCAAGGGCGCCATGATCAGTCACCGCGCGATGCTCGCGCGCGCCATGTGTTACACCGCCGAACTGCTGGTGCCGGTAGGCGATCACTTTATTGCCTGGGCACCGCTCTATCACATGGCATCGACCGATCAGTCTCTCGCCACCCTGCTGCGCGGCGGCACCGTGCATATCATCGATGGTTATCTGCCCGAGCAGTTGATGGCCGTGATCGAACAGCACACCATGCGTTTTCTGATCCTCATGCCCGGCATGGTCGGCAGTTTCGCCCAGGCGGTGGCCGACAGCGGCATCAAGGTCAAGGGCATCGGTGTGTGCGGCGCGATGGCCGATCTGGTGCCACGCGAAGAAATCGCGCTCGCGACACGGGTGTTTAATGCGCCCTATAACAACACCTTTGGCGCGACCGAGACCGGCCTGCCGCCGGCCACCGGCGGCACCTTGCCTATTGGTGTCATTCCAAGCAGCCTCGCCAAACGCCAGAGTGCGTTCTGCGATCTGCGCCTGGTGGACGCGGACGACAACGATGTCGCCGACGGCACGCCGGGCGAGGCGGCGGTGCGTGGCCCGACCCTGTTCAGCGGTTACTGGAATGCCGACGCGACCAATGCGGTCGATTTCCGCAATGGCTGGTTCCATATGGGCGATGTACTGCGCCGCAATGCCGACGGCAGCCTCGACTACGTCGACCGCGTGAAATACATGATCAAATCCGGCGGCGAGAACATCTATCCGGCCGAAATCGAACTGGTGCTGGCGGCTGATGCGCGGGTCAATGAAGCGGTGGTGGTACGTCGTCGCGACGCCAAATGGGGCGAAGTGCCGGTCGCTTTTGTGACGCGTGCCGACCCCAGTGTCACCGCCGCCGAGCTCATGGAACGGTGCCGCCGCGATTTATCCAGCTACAAGCGGCCCAAAGACATCATCTTCATCGACACCAGCGAGTTGCCTCGTTCAACCACCGGCAAGATTCAGCGCCATGAACTTGAAACACGGTTGAAGGCAAACGACGACGCCCCCAATGTCCGGTAAGTGCAGCGCCCACCATGCACGGCTGGCGAAAATGAGGCATGCCACCGCTTCCGCTAGCCAAAACTTGTCGGGCCGGGTGGTTTTTCGGTGGCCAGCTAGGTATGTTGGACAAGCTCTCCCCCATCAAGACGATTGAGGCCGACCGTGACCGATGAAGAAAACCGTAACCGCGTCGTTTCGCCCGATACCATTCCCATGAGCGGCGCTATCGGGATGGACGATGAGGACGACGAAGACCGCACCGCGGTAATGAGTGCCGCCGCCCGCGCGCAGGCGCTGGAGGCCGCTGCGCTGGCTCGCGCTCCGCTTGATTTCGACCTGACTGGCGGCAGCGACGATGCGCCGCTCACGGCCGGTAGCGTGGATTTTGATCTGACCGGCGGTGAAGACATTGCCGACGAGAGTAGCCATGGCGCGCTCGATCTGGATTTGGGCAGCGGCGAAACCTCCATCCCGGAAGTCGTGGCCAGCAGTGCCGCGCCGCTCGCAGCGGCCGCCAGCGCCCCGGCCAGTCCCAGCCCGACCCCCGACAGTGGTGGTGGCATGGGCAAATGGATAGCGATCGCCTTCACCATCGGCGTATTGGTCGTCGCCGCGATCTATCTACTGTAGGTGCAATGTTTTTCTGGTGCCTGGCAGAGCCAAGTCGTCGCACCTTGAATGTCAGACTGAAGTCTGACCCACAATAAATGCTCATAGTCCATTTTGTGGGTCAGACTTCAGTCTGACATTCAAGTCCAAAACCTTGCGTGGCGCGCTCTGCGCGCCCTACAACTTCATCGTCACCCGCACCACACCCGGTTCCTGGGGTTCTTTGGCCTCGCTGAAACCGCACTCCCGGCACAGCGCCAGCATGCGGTGATTGTCGGCCAGCACTTCACCATATAACTCGCGCACACCGCGGCCACGCGTATAGTCGATGATGCGATGCATGAGGTGCGTGCCGAGGCCGCGGCCGGCCATACGCTGTTCGACCACGATGGCAAACTCGGCCTGTTCGCGATCCGGATCTTCAATCGAACGCACCACACCAAAAATCTCGGTTGCGCCGGCGATGCCCGGCACCGTCAATACCAGTGCCATCTGCCGGTCGTAGTCGATTTGGCTGAAACGCGCTGCTGTGACGTGATCCATGAGTTTCATCGGCACAAAAAAGCGGAAACGCACTTCCTCGGGACTCAAGCGCGCAAAGGTCGCGCGCAGTGCGGTCTCGTCCTCGGGCAGAATCGGACGCAACAGCAACAACTGACCATCGTCGCTGGTGATCAGTTCTTCGAGGTCTTTCGGGTAAGGACGGATCGCGAGCCGCGTGCTGCCAGGTTTGTGGTCACCGCGCAGCCGAATGCGCGCGTCGAGCGCCAGCACACCCTCGGCGTCGGCCAGCAGTGGATTGATATCGAGTTCCGCGACCTCCGGCAGGTCGATAACGAGTTGCGAGAGACGCACCAGGGTCAGAGCAATCGCATCGACATCGGCGGCCGGCACGTGTCGATAACCGGCCAGCAGCGCCGCCACCCGCGTGCGGGCAATCACATCGTGAGCCAGTTTTATATTGAGCGGCGGCAGGGTCAGCGCCTTGTCGTTCAAGACTTCGACCGCCACACCACCGGCGCCGAAAAGGATCACCGGTCCGAATTCGTGATCATCAACCACACCGACTATCAACTCGTGGGCGGTCGGTCGATGAATCATGGCCTGCACGGCAAAACCTTCGATATGCGCGCCGGGCCGCGCGGCATAAACACGCGCCAGCATGGCCTGCGCCGCCGCCAGTACCTGTGGAGCTTCAAGGTCGAGCATCACGCCACCCACATCGGACTTATGGGTGATGTCACGACTGACGATTTTTAGTGCCACCCGCCCGCCGATGACGGTGGCCTGGGCGGCGGCCTCGGCCGGCGTGCTGGCAAAACGGGTGGCGACGGTTGGAATGCCGAAACTTGCGAGTATCGATTTTGCTTCGAGCTCCGACAGCCACGCGCGTTGTTCATCGAGCGCGGTCGCGATGATGGCGCGCGCGCTGTCGAGTTCCGGCACAAAATCACTT
>CAMCBY010000058.1 GCA_945873015.1 Klebsiella pneumoniae | reverse complement strand
GATTCTCGACCAGCGGTTTGAACTGCTCGGTATTGCCGCGTGAGAAATAACCGTCGCGAATGAGGTTGATGACTTCGAAAATCTCGGCGTTGCTGTTGTAGACATCTTGCGGGCTGTAGCCCTGCACCCGCAGCGCCTGCACTTGCGGGGTGCTGAGTCCGAACAGAAAGAAGTTGTCGGCACCCACTTCGTCGCGAATTTCGATGTTGGCGCCATCCAGCGTGCCGATGGTCAGTGCGCCGTTCATCTGGAACTTCATGTTGCCGGTGCCGGACGCCTCTTTGCCGGCCAGCGACACCTGCTCGGACAGATCTGCTGCCGGATAGATGCGCTGGCCATTGGTGACGCTGAAGTTGGGCAGGAATACCACTTTCAAAAGATCGCGCACGCCGGCATCGCGGTTGACGATTTCGGCGACCGCCGTGATCAGGCGAATGATCAATTTCGCGAGGAAATAACCCGGCGCGGCCTTGCCGCCAAAGATGAACACCCGCGGCTCGATGCTGAAACTCGGGTCGGTCTTGAGGCGATGATACAGCCCGATCACATGCAGGATGCTCAAGTGCTGGCGTTTGTATTCATGTATACGTTTGACCTGCACATCGAAAATCGCCGCCGGGTTGACCATGAGGCCGGTGCGTTCTTTGATGATGCCCGCCAGTGCCGTTTTATTGGCGAATTTGATCGCGCGCCAGTCGCGGCGGAAATCGGCGTCTTCGGTCAGCGGCTCCAGTTGGCGCAGCAGGTCGAGGTCACGGATCCAGTCATCACCGATACGCGCGGTGATCAGCGCGGCCAGTTGCGGGTTGGCCAGCACCATCCAGCGCCGTGGTGTCACACCATTGGTCTTGTTACTGAACTTCTCCGGCCACAGGTCATGGAAGTCGCGCAGCACATCGCTTTTCAGCAGCTCCGAATGCAGCGCCGCCACACCATTGATGGCGTGACTGCCGGCACAGGCCAGGTGCGCCATACGCACGTAACGCTCACCCGCTTCATCAATCAGCGACATGCGCTCGATACGCGCCTCGTCGCCAAAGAACGCAATCCGCACTTCTTCGAGAAAACGCGCATTGATCTCGTAAATGATCTCGAGGTGACGCGGTAACAGCCGCCCGAACAGGCCGAGCGGCCAGCGTTCCAGCGCCTCGGGCAGCAGCGTGTGGTTGGTATAGCCGAAAGTGCGGCGCGTGATGTCCCACGCCTGTTGCCACTCCATGCTGAGTTCATCGACCAGCAGACGCATGAGTTCGGCCACCGCGATAGCCGGATGGGTGTCATTCAACTGCACCGCAAATTTCTCATGGAAGCGCTCGGGCGGGATTTTCTGAATGCGTGCGATGCGCAGCATGTCCTGCAGGGAACAGGACACGAAAAAGTATTGCTGCTCGAGGCGCAGCTCCTTGCCCTGGATCTGCTCGTCGTTGGGATACAACACCTTGGTCAGGTTTTCGCTGGTCATTTTCTGATTGACCGCGCCGTAGTAGTCGCCGCGATTGAAGACCGAAAAATCGAAGGACTCGGGGGCCTCGGCGCGCCACAGGCGCAAAGTGTTGGCGGTGTTGGAGTGATAGCCGAGAATGGGGGTGTCATAGGGCACGCCGTTGACGACGCGCGCCGGCACCCAGCGCACGCGCGTAAAGCCGCGCTCATCGACATAGTGCTCGGTGCTGCCACCGAACTTTACTTCCACTGCCCATTCCGGCCGCACCACTTCCCAGGGGTTGCCATAACGCAGCCACTTGTCGGTCTTCTCCACCTGCCAGCCATCGACAATTTCCTGCTGAAAGATGCCGAATTCGTAACGAATGCCGTAGCCGACTGCCGGGATCTCGAGCGAGGCCAGGGAATCGATGAAACACGCTGCGAGGCGTCCCAGGCCACCGTTGCCGAGACCTGGTTCAACTTCGCATTCGAGCAAGGCATCGAGATCGAGTCCGAGTTCGCTGACCGCGACGCGTACGGTCTCATCGATACCGAGGTTGATGAGGTTGTTGCCCAGGTGCGGCCCCATGAGGAACTCGGCCGACAGATAGGCGACGGTGCGCGAGCCCTGGGCGGTATAGGCCGCAGCGGTGCTGATCCAGCGCTGCAGGGTGCGATCTCGCACCGTGTAGGCCAGTGCCATGTAGTAATCGGTCTCGCTCGCAAGTGCCGGAAACTTGCCCTGCACATAGAACAGATTGCTGAGAAAAGAGCGCTTCAAAGCCTCTTTGTCCAAGGCCACGCGTTCGTCGTTCAGGGACAGACCGGCATGGACGGGCGGGGCGGCGATGGGAGAAGTGGTCATGGCTGATTCCTTAAGCTGCGATGGGACCGCGCGCGAAACATGGCAGGAGCTCTGCAAGATTCGTGCAGGGAAATATCGCGGGCCGCGGGGCCACCGCCGGTGAAAAGCGCACCATGATGTCGCCGATGCGCCGCAGCCGGCGCATCATCTTCGCGCGTAATCGCGCCTCAGGCGCGCGGTTGGCCGCCGCTCGCTTCGATGCTTTCGGCCAGCGCGATGAGCTCGCGCGCCGTGGCGACCATCGCATAATCGACCATGTCGCCTTCGTATATCACTGCGGCACGTCCTTCGGCCTCGGCGGCGGCCATCGCCGCCAGCACGCCGCGCGCGTGGGCGACTTCGTCGGCCCCGGGGCTGAAGATTTCGTTGACGATGGGCACATGGGTCGGGTGCATCACGCACATGCCACGCATGCCGAGGCGGCGATTGCGGATGGCGTCAGCGCGCAGACCGTCGAGATCGCGGATATCCCACCACGAACTTGTCATGGGATAAGGAACGCCCGCAGCCCGCGCATCGAGCACCGCATGGGAGCGCAGGAACAGGGTTTCTTCGCCACCCTTGGTCCATTGATAACCGACCGCGCGCGCGGCGTCACCGCCCGGGCCGGCCGCCAACACCAGCTGGTGAACGCGCGGACTGGACAGCGCAATGTGATAGGCATTACGCATGGCGCCGGCGGTTTCCAGCAGCAAAGTGGTTTTGACCGTGCCGTGCGCCACACCGTGGCTGCGTTCCAGTTGCGTCAGCATCGTATCGAGCGCCTGCATGTCGGCCACGCTCTCGATTTTCGGCAGCATCACTGACGGCAGTTCGGCGCACATGATGCCGTCCAGATCGTCGAGGGTGCGGCCGGTGGCGTAGCCATTGATACGCACCGAGCAGTACTGGCCGGCGGCATGCAGCACTTTCAGACTCTCGCGCACCAGCGGACGCGCAGCGCTCTTGGCATCGTCCGGCACCGCGTCTTCCAGATCGAGTATGAGTTCATCGGCGCCGGAGGCCTGGGCTTTCGGCACCCATTCGGGCTTGTGACCGGGCACGAAGAGAGAGGAACGGACCAGATGCATGGAGGGCCTCGCTTAAGTAGATGGTGACGAAGTGCGACGATGATATCGCGAGGTGCGCAGGGCTTTGCATGGCCGGGGCGACGGGGCCGGCACCGCGCTGTTGTTGTGGCTGCGTGAGTGTCGGCCGATAATTAAGCCCCGATACGACAGGCGCATGGCCGGCCCTCCAGCCTGAATCCGCCTTCCACCCCCACTCTCAGCACGGATACCCCCGCATGACTCTCGATATCAAGCTCTATGACCGCGTGCTGTCGCTCGCCAATTCACTGACCGAGGCGGTCGAACGCGACGATGATCGCGCCTTCATGCAGCAGTATGCGGAACTGGAAAAGCTGTGCGCCGAGGCCCAGGCGGCCGGCACCGCCCATCCCTTTTATCTCGAGTCGCTCGGCGACTTTACCCTCGATGACGAAGACGCCATCGATATCTACGAACAGGCGCTGGAGCTCGCGGACAAGCTCGAACAGCCGGAGTTTCGCGCCTCCATCCAGCTTGCCATCGCTGAGCGCTACCGCGACCTCGATGATCTTGAAGCCGCGCTCGCCTACGCTTCAGAAGCGGACAAGAGCCTGGCGGTAGCCGACGACCCGGCACTCAAGGATGAACTGGCCACATTCATGCGCGATCTCAAGGACGCCTGACGCCGACGCCCCCCATGTGGGCGGCTCGACAGTCGTGAAGGCGAGGGTTTAACTTAACGCCGCGTTGTTCGTCGCCCGTCTGCGGGCGCGTCTTTCCATCTCGCCGGGGAATAAGCCATGCACGATCTCATCATCCGTAATGCCCGCATTGTCGACGGCTCTGGCGCGCCCGCCTTCATGGGCGAAGTGGCGGTAGCCGACGGCAAAATCGTCGCGGTCGCGCGTGCCGGTGAGGCGCCGATAGCGGGCGGGGCGAAACGCAGCATCGATGCCGACGGCAAACTGCTGACACCGGGTTTCGTCGATATCCACACCCATTACGACGGCCAGGTGTGTTGGGACAAACAGCTCACGCCGAGCTGCTGGCATGGCGTGACGACGGTGGTGATGGGCAATTGTGGTGTCGGCTTTGCGCCGGTGCGGCCCGGCACCGAGTCCGAGTTGGTCGAAATCATGGAGTCGGTGGAGGACATTCCCGGCACCGCGCTGTACGAAGGCATTCCGTGGGGCTGGGAAACTTTCGCCGATTACCTTGGCAGCATAGACACGCCCTACAGCATGGACGTCGGCGCGCAGGTGCCGCATGTCGCGGTGCGCCACTATGTGATGGGCGCGCGTTGTTATGACGATGCGACACCTGATGACATCGCCGAGATGGCGGCCATCACCAAACAAGCCTTAAACGACGGCGCGCTCGGTTTCACCACTTCACGTTTTTACGGTCACTTCGACAAACATGGCGAACTCGTGCCGGGCACCCATGCCGATGGCGAAGAGCTGAAGGCGATTGGCAACGCCCTCGCGGAAGCCGATCACGGCACCGTCGAGATCATTTCTGACCGCATGGACGACCCGGCCGAACAGCAATGGGTGGAATGGATCGCGCGCCGCACCGGGCGGCCGGTGACAATTCTTGTGACCTCCAACATCGGTGCCGACGTGTGGGGCATGGCGGACAGGCTCAACGCCACTGGTCTCAAGATTCGACCGCAGGTCGGTGCGCGCCCGGCTTCGGTATTGATGAGTCTCGAAGGCACGGTTAATCCCATGCGCCAGTTCGGCAGCTATAAGGACATCGCCAAGCTGCCCATCGAAGAACAGCGGCGCATGCTGCGCGACCCTGCGTTCCGCGCGCGGGTGATGGCCGACACGGCCAAGGTGCCGCGTGACGCGACCACTGCCAACATGATTTCAACCTGGGACCGGATGTTCATCCTGCCGACCGACTTGAGCTATGAGCCCAACCTGGCCGAGTCAGTGGCCGGCATCGCGCAAGCGCAGGGCATCCATGTGCGCGAAGCTTTGATGGACATCATGGCCGCAGGCCGACCGTTGTTGTTTCTGATCGGTGAATACTCCGGCAGTCTCGAGAAGCAGCACGCCGCCATCGCTCACCCGCATTCGGTGTTCGGACTCTCCGACGGCGGTGCGCACTGTGGCGTGCTGTGCGACGCCAGCATGCCGACTTACATGCTGGCCTATATGAGCCGCGACCGCGTGCGTGGCCCGACCTTTTCCATCGAATACACCGTGCACAAGATGACGCGCGACACCGCGCTGGTATACGGACTGACCGATAGAGGCATGATCGCGCCGGGCTTGCGTGCCGACCTCAACATCATCGATTTCGATGCACTCGCGCTGGAAGATCCGCAGATGGTCTACGACCTGCCCGCCGGCGGTAAGCGTCTCATCCAGAAGGCACGCGGTTATGTCGCGACCATCTGCAAGGGTGAGGTGACTTATGAGAACGGCGTGCACACCGGCGCGCTGCCGGGGCGCTTGTTGCGGGGCTAGGGTTCAGGAGCGTTGTCGAATGTCAGACTGAAGTCTGACCCACAATGGTGGCAGAGCATCTGCTGGTGTGGTTCAGACTTCAGTCTGACATTCATTTGGAAGCCATCCATCAATACGGCGTGCCATCCTTACGCGTAAAGCGCCACTTGCCATCCACCCGTAAAGCCTTGAGATCATCATCGGGATAGCTCCCCACATCGTCAGCGGAGCGATCCCCCACTTCGAGATAGTGCACCTCGTCGCCACTACGATTGACCAGCATGTGCGCATCGCCTGTGCCGGCCTGGAAACCCGCGCACATACCGGGCGCGAGTTCCGTCTCGCCGGCGTCGGTGATGAGGGTCGGGTGACCTTGCAGGACGTAAATGAATTCATCCTGGCGACTGTGGGCATGACGGATGGACGACACCGCGCCTGCTGACAGCACCGTGTAGTTGACGCCAAAGTTCGTGAGAGCGAACACATCGCCGAGCGCACGTTTCTCCCGGCCCTTCATGCGCGAGGCGAACGGCTCGGGATAATTCGACGGCGTGATGCGCGGCGCGGCTTCGATGGCGAGCATCGCAACGGGGACGGCGGGTTTGCTCATGGCGACGACTCCTGTGGGCTTTTCGCGTGCAGCCGGCGCACTTTACAACACACCTTGTTCGATATTCGTCAGGTAGATGAACTCCGGTGCTTTGACGCCGGCCTGACGGCGGATCTCGACCAATTCCGGCGATTCGAAGAAGCGTCGCGCATTGTCGAGGCTGCTCCAGCGTGAGAAGTGCACGATGTGATTGGCATCGGTATCGCGGCGCAGAAGCTGATAGCTCAGCTCACCTGCCTCTTTGCGCATGGCGGCGGCACCATCAAACACCGTCTTCCAGGCGGGATAGGCGGCCACTGCGTGGATGATCAATACATGGGACATGGCGGGCTCCTCGGCCGGTTTACAACAATGAACGGTGTCTTGTGTGAGGGTGTTCATGGCGCGCTCGCGGTCTGGAACACCTTCTGCACCACCTGCCAGCGGCCCTCGACCTTGAGCAGGGATAACAAGTCGGTGAAGTAGCGCGGCGGGATGGCGCATTTCAGTTTGACGTGGGCGGTGCTCGGCCCCAACACATCGACAGTGAGAATCTGGTCGGTTCGCGGCAAGCCCAGCGCCGCGGGCGAGGGGCGCTGACGGGTCATCTCCAGCCACTTGTCGCGCGTGATGATCTCAAGCCAACCATCGGCGCTTTGGGTGAGCGCACAGCTCGGATGAAAGACCGCCGCGAGCTTGTCGACGTCGCCTTCATAGAAGCCGTCGAGATAGGTGTGAATGGTATCGGTGATGTCCTGCGTATCGCTGTTCATGACGGCCTTGTATTTCGCCGCGCGCGGTAGCGCGATGGCGAAACTATGGACCGACCCGGATACTCGATCCAATATATTAATCAGCCGCCATTAATTCTCCCTGCCTATGAAAGGACCCAATATCGATCTGCGCCTGTGGCGCCAGTTTGTGGCGGTCGCCGAAGAGCTGCACTTCGGTCGCGCCGCGCGGCGCCTGCACATGACCCAGCCGCCACTCACCCAGGCGATAGCCTTGTTGGAACGGCACCTCGGTGTGCGGGTGTTTGAGCGCACCAAACGCCGTGTCGAACTGACGCCTGCCGGTGCCGCGCTGTTGCCGGAAGTGCTCGAACTGCTGAGTCGCGCCGCACGTCTCGCCAGCGTCGCGCGCATTGCTGCCGCAGGGGAGTCGGGCCATTTGCGACTGGCCTTTGTCTCCACCATCGGCTTTACGCTGTTGCCCGCGTGGGTGCGTGCATTTCGCGAACGGTACCCCGCTGTGCATCTGGAATTACGCGAGGCTACCGGTGATGTGCAGGTGGAAGCGCTCGCGCGCGGTGAACTGGAGGGGGGTTTGCTGCTGCATTCCCCCGGCATGGCGCCGCCCGGGCTGGAATGTCTGGTGGTGGATCGCGAACCGTTGCTGGTGGCCTTAGCCGAAAACCATCGCCTGGCGCACAGCGAGCGGTTGGAACTCGCCGAGTTGCTGGGTGAGCCGCTGGTGATCTTCCCGCGCCGCATCGCACCCTCGCTGCACGATGCCATCTTTGCGCTCTATCACGCCGCCGGTCACACCCCGCAACTCGCCCAGGAGGCAGTGCAGATGCAGACCATCGTCAACCTGGTGTCGGCCGGGCTCGGGGTCGCGTGGGTGCCGGCGAGTGTGCGGCAATTTCAGCGCCCGGGGGTGGTATATCGCGAGGTTGATGCGCCGCGCGCAAGGCGGCGCGTGCGGCTGCCGGTATGTGAGACCAGTCTGGTGTGGTCGGCCGGACCCGGCCCGACCATGACCAACTTCATTGCACTGGCCAAGGCGCATCAGCGCCCTGACCAGTGACGGCTGAACTCAGCTCTGCTGAGAGCCCCAGCTATCCCAATGCACAAAGCGTTCGGTCGGCAGACGTTTGGCCGCTTTAAAATCGTCGCCGGTGTAATACGCGACAGGGAACAGCGCGGCCTGGGTGATGGTGTCGGGAATGCCGAGGATTTTCGCGACTTCCTGTTCATACATGAGGTGCAGCGTGGTCCAGGCGGTGCCAAGACCGCGCGAACGCAGCGCCAGCATGAACGACCAGGCGGCCGGCAGGATGGAGCCGTATACGCCGGCCTGTTCCACCACGCTGGCCTTCTCCACACGTCCTTCGATGCAGGCGATCACGAGCGCCGGCGCCTTGTGCATGTTGTCGGCGAGATAATCTGCCGAACTCAACACGCGGTCTAATTGTTTGGCGCGTAAATCGTCGCTGTCGCCGTCATAACGCGAACGCATGCTCGGATCGCTGCTATAAAGTTTGAAAGCCTTTTTGTACAGATCAGATACGGCTTTACGCTTTGTTTCGTCGGTCACCACCATAAACGACCAACCCTGGGAGTTGCCGCCGGTCGGCGCCTGCAAGGCGAGACCGATGCATTCGGTGATGACGTCGCGGCCGACCGGCCGTGCAAAATCGAGACGTTTACGCACCGAACGGGTGGTGGTCAGCAGATGATCGACGGTCTTGAGATCCATGGAGGCTCCTTTTCAAAAAGCGTGTGGCGTTGGTTAGGGCGCTCCTGGAAGACGAGGCCCCGAGACTGGGCGGAGCATACGCGAGGGGCGGACGTCGCGCATGGGTTATGGCGCCCGTAGGTGCGAATTTATTCGCACATTGAATGGCGCGGCTCGCTGGCCCGCAGCGGCCATGAATGTGCGAATAAATTCGCACCTGCAAGGGGCGGGTATTTTCGCTATGTACCGCGCGGTTTGGCGCGATGGGTGGCGGTCGCGGTCCAGGGGTCGTCCGGCCACGGATGTTTGGGGTAGCGGCCCTTCATCTCTTTCTTCACTTGCGGATAGGTGCGCTCCCAGAAACCCTTGAGATCCTGCGTCACCTGCAGCGGCGTCTGGCGGGGTGACAACAGGTGCAGCAACACCGCTACGCGGCCGCGCGCGATGCGCGGGGTCTCGGCCAGGCCGAACATCTCCTGCAGTTTTACTGCCAGCACCGGCGGCTCGCCGACCGCATACACCAGCTTGCGCTGCATACCGCTCGGCACGGTCAGCGTTTCGGGCGCGTGTTCGTCGAGTGCACGACGCTGTGTGTAGTCGAGCCGCTGATGGAGCGCGTTGGCGAGTTCGCCGCTGCCGAGGTCCGCAAGCCGCGCCTTGCCATCAAAAAGCGGTGTCAGCCAGTCATCGACCTGCACAGCCAGCGCGGCATCGGCAACATCGGGCAGATTGAGATCGGGGCACCAGGTGCGCAGATTCACCACCCGTGCCTGCCATTCCCGCAAGGAATCGCTCCACGGCAGACAATCGATTCCCAACGCTGCCACGCCGCTCGCGAGCAGCGCGGCGGTCGCGGCGTCGCGCACCACCGGCCGGCTGCGCCGCTCGATGACGATGGCCGCGAAGCGCTGTTCCTCATGTTCTTCCACGGCACGCGTGGCGGCATTGAACATGCGTTTGTGATCGCGCTGGAAGTGGCTGGCAAAATTCTTGTGCAGGAACGCAAGCGAGCAGGGCGCGGCGCGCTGCACGAGGCTGTCACGCGCATCAAAACGCAACTCTGCAATCGCGAGCCAGGGTTCGCCGACCAAGGTCGACAGCGGTGCCAATTGCGCACCGCGTCCGTTGGCAAGCACATAGCGACGTGGGTTGTTGTCGTCCTGGCGTGCGATACGATCGGGGTAGGCGAGTGCCAGCAGATCGCCAACCGCGTGCAGGTCGGACGCAGTCTCATCCCGCTCGGCGATTTTTAAACGCTGACGCCAGTGTCGCGCCGCCTGAGCAATCGCGGCCAAGGCACCGCGATGGAGATCCGCGCCGGCGCCGCGCCCACTGCGTTGTGTATGCAGGGCTGCGAGGCGCACACGCAGGTCGTCATTGCGTCGTGCATCACCCAACAAGGGATCGCGACCTTCGAGTACCGCCGCCATGTCGCAAGCGAGTCCGCGCCACGCTGTTGGTGCATGCAGCATGGCATTGGCGAGCCGCGGATGAGCGCCGAGACCGAGCAGCGCCGCGCCGTGCGGTGTGACGCGATCCTCTGCGTCCAGGGCATCGAGCGCGCGCAACAGATCGTGCGCCTGGGCATAAGCACCGGGCGGTGGCGGATCGAGAAAGCGCAACTCGGTCGACCCCCACACTTTCACTTCGAGGGCCAGCGACGACAGCTCCACGCATTGAATCTCAGGGCGTGTAGCGTTTTCCAAAAGCTGAGATTGCGGCCACAGCCGATAACAGTGTCCGGGCGCGACGCGGCCCGCGCGACCGGCACGCTGGCGCGCCGAGGACTGCGCAATGCTGACCGTTTCCAAACGGCTCATGCCGCTCATGGCATCAAAGCGCGGCTCACGGGCGAGCCCGCTGTCAATGACGGCACGCACGCCAGGCAGAGTCACGCTCGACTCGGCGACATTGGTTGCAAGCACCACGCGACGGGTGTTCGCCCCGCGCAATACGCGTGCCTGTTCTTCCATGCCGAGTTCGCCGTGCAGGATCTCTACCGGCACATCGAACTCCGACAACAGCCGCGCGCTGCGTTCAATCTCCTGTTTGCCGGGCAGGAAACACAAGATATCGCCATCGGTGTCGTTCAAGGCCTGGCGTACCGCGCGCTTGAATTGCAGCTCCGGTGTTTCGCGTGGTTGCAAGGCCAGATAACTGACCTCGACCGGGAAACTGCGACCGTCGGAGGTAATACGCGGCGCGTTCATGTAAGTCGCGAGGCGCTCACCGTCGAGGGTTGCCGACATCACCACCAGCCGCAGCTCGGGGCGCACGCCGGCCTGCACCTCAAGACACATCGCGAGTCCCAAATCACTCGCGAGATGGCGTTCGTGGAATTCGTCGAATACCACGGCCGAGATGCCGTCGAGCAGTGGGTCGTCCTGCAGCATGCGCGTCAGGATGCCTTCGGTGACGATTTCGACGCGCGTGCGCGCCGAGATTTTTCGTTCGAAACGAATTCGATAACCGACCGTCTCGCCTACCGCTTCACCGAGTTGAGCGGCCATATAACCTGCCGCCGCGCGCGCTGCGATACGCCTCGGTTCGAGCACGAGAATCTTGCCGCTACACCACTCGGCCTTCAGCAGTGCAAGCGGTACGCGGGTGGTCTTACCCGCCCCCGGCGGCGCTTCCAGCACCAAGCGTGCGTGTGAGCCGAGACTCGCGAGTAACTCGGGTAGAACGACGTCGATGGGTAGAACCGGACTGGACATGGTCTTTGGCAGGTAAGGCGAGCCGGCATTCTGGGCGTGCTGGCGTGGCAAATCAAAAGCCGCAAACAACAACGGCGCCCGCAGGCGCCGTCATCGTCACATAAGGATGCGCTGACTCAGGCGGCAACACCCGGCGCGAGCCGCGCACGCTGATTGACCGCGCCCAGGATCGCGCGCAGCGAGGCTTCGACGATGTCACTGCTGCGGCCCACGCCGCAATGGCGTTGCCCGTCGAGATTCAACTGCACATAGGCCACCGCTTCGGCGCCGGCGCCGCCGCTGCTGCTCAAGGTGTGCTCGTTGTATTCGACCAGCACCAGTTTTTTGCCGGTGTAACGCTCGAGCGCATCGACGAAGGCGCCGACCACACCGCTGGCATGGCCCTGCAAGGTCGCCTGCTTGCCGGCGTCGCGCATGGTGGCGGTCAGACGGTCCGCGCCGTTTTCGCGCGTCGCCTGATAGCCGACCAGTTCATAGGGCTGTGGTGCCGCGAGGTAGTACTGCTCGAACAGTTCGACAATCTTGCGCGGCTCGACTTCGCTGGCGCTGTCCTCGGCGTATTTCTGCACCACGCCGCTGAAATCGATCTGCAACCAGCGCGGCAACTGATAGCCCTCGCTCTGCTCCAGCACATAAGCGATGCCGCCCTTGCCCGACTGGCTGTTGATGCGGATGACTTCCTGATAGGAGCGGCTGAGGTCGGCCGGGTCGATGGGCAGATACGCCACTTCCCAGGGCTGGCTTTCGTCGCGCTTGGCGAGGCACTTCTTGATCGCGTCCTGATGGCTGCCCGAGAAGGCGGTGAACACCAGCTCACCGGCATAGGGATGACGCGGATGCACCGGCAACTGGGTGGTTTCTTTCACGCAGCGGATGATTTCTTCCATGCGCGAGAAATCGAGCTTCGGATCGATACCCTGGCTGTAGAGATTCATGCCCATCGTGACGATGTCCATATTGCCGGTGCGCTCGCCGTTACCGAGCAAAGTGCCTTCCACGCGCTGCGCGCCGGCCATGGTCGCAAGTTCGGCTGCCGCCACCGCGCAACCGCGATCGTTATGGGTATGCAGAC
>CAMCBY010000057.1 GCA_945873015.1 Klebsiella pneumoniae | reverse complement strand
GAATGGGTCGAGTTGAGCTGCGCCATGCCGGAGGTGTTATGCACCAGCAACATGGGTCGTGCGTAACCATTGGCCCGCAGCGCGACTTCCAGAGTCGACATGCCGTGATACATCTGGTCGTGCAAATAAGCATCCAGAATCGCCGACATGGTGCGCGAATACTCCGCCTTGCGGCCGGCCACCCGGTGCGACAGCACGATAGGTAACGCACCCAGCACGTGGGTCGGATACTCGTTGAGAATGATGCGTTCGACTTCCTTCTCATGGGACGGATTGACGACCGCATTGACCAACGCAACAACAAAAGCCTGACAACCCTGATCGACCAGCTTGCGTACCGCTTTGCGGACGTCTTCGTCGTCGACAGTCATGCTGACCGCGCCCTTGTAGTCGATACGCTCCTTGATGCCGACGATCATGGGGATCGGCACCAGCGGCACCGGGCGATCGGCACCCGGCAGATTGGTCTGGCCGGCGTGGTCGAGACCGTCGCCGTAACCGCGCGCGCGCATCAAGGGCACCGATGATTCAAAGCCGGCGGTCGTGACCAGGCCGACACGCGGCCCGTTGCGTTCGATCAGCGCGTTGGTGCCGAGTGTGGTGGCATAACGCACGGCGTCGACCGTGGACAGTACATCGCGTACCGACAGATTCAGTTCACCACAGGCATTGCCCAGTGCTTCCATGAAGCCCGAGGCCAGATTGTGATGGGTGGTGAGCGCCTTCGCTTCGATGTATTTGCCGTCGTAGGCGAGAAAACAATCGGTAAAGGTTCCGCCGATATCAACACTAACCCGCCGCATCGCTGTTGCCCTCCCCTTGTGCGTGACGTTGCTTCAACATGTCGATGTCGAGTTCGATGTCGTTGGTCAGAGGGTGGCCCGGTGGCAGATATTCGTTCTCCATCATGGTGCCGCAGCTCGGGCAATAGAACTCGATGATGCGGCACCAGTCCGGGTCTGGTGCGTAGGTAAATTCGTATTTGTCCGGATCGAGTATCGGGCGATGGATCTCGCGCGGATCACGCTCGTAGACCAGCAGACCTTCTTTATAGGGCAAACGCGCGGAGCCGATGTCATATCCACAGCGGCGGCAGTGCCAGCGTTCGGCGTCCAGATCGATTTCGAGATATTCGGTGATTGCTACGGAGTGCTTGGCCATGATTATTTGCTCTCAACGAAGAGGTCGCCGTTGCTCGAAACACGCAGACGCCAGTCAGCGGCAACCACGCAGGTCAGATAGCTGCCGCGCACCAGCGCCGGCCCGCTCACTTCATCACCCGGCTTGAGCGTAGCGTCGTCCACCAGCGCGAGCCGCGCCGCACCCTGACCGTCGAGATTGATCTCGACCGTCGCGCCACTCGTGACCGGCGCATAACTCTTGACGGTATCGGTGAGCAACTGGGTGGTCGGCAATTCGAAGATCGCGCGCACGGTCAGACGCGCATCGGTTTCGCCGGCATTCAGGCGTGCTTCGTCACCGCTCTGTGCACGTTCAACTGCGTATTCGCCGACCGCGGTCCACAGCGACACGTCGTAACGACATTTGAGCGGGTCGACACCTTCGCCATACATATCGCGTTCGACGCGGCGCTGTAGGTCGGCACGGCTTGCCGAGATATTGCCGCCGGCCGCAACCGGCGCCTGATATTCATGGGCGAGGTGGCTGAAGCCGATGCCAAACGCGGAAAACACCGAGGCCAGACGCGGGATCAACACGCGTTTGATACCCGCCGCCTGCGCGATACCCGAGGCGATGATTGGACCGCCGCCGCCGAAAGCGAGCAGCACCGCGCTGGCAGGATCGCGTCCCGAGGCCTTGATGGCATCGCTGACATGACGACCGACGGTCGCCTGGAAGGTATTGATGATGGCCGCCACTGCCTGCGCGAGTTCGAGCTTGAGTGGCTCGGCTATCTGAGTGCGAATGGCCTGTTCGGCGCGGGCCTTGTCCAGTACCAGTTCACCACCGAGGTATTTGTTCGCGTCGAGCACACCGGCCACCAGCAGCGCGTCGGTCAGCGTTGCACTGGTGCCGCCACGAGCAAAACAGGCCGGCCCGGGCGCGGCGCCGACACTGTCCGGGCCAATGACGATGGCACCATTGACGATACGCAACACCGAGCTGCCACCCACGCCGAAGCTATGGATGGTCGGCAATGCGAACGAGGTCGCGGCGCCTTCGATTTTGCCATAGGCGAGTTGTTTGACGGTTTTGTCCAAGACCACTGAGATATCGGTGGTGGTGCCGCCAACGTCCATCGCCACCACCGCGTCGAGGTTGTAGTGACGGGCATAGGCCAACGATCCTTCCAGGCCGCCACGCGGACCCGAACCCCAGGTCTTGATGGCGGTGGTCTTGGCCACACGTGCCGAATCGCCATCATTACGGAAGATCAGCAGCGGACGACGCAGGTGCTGTTCCTTGCAGATGTTCTCCGCGCCGTACAGAAAGTGTTCCATGCCGGGATGCAGATAGGAGTTCACCACGGCCGTCACGGTGCGGCGCGCGAGATTGGCGTCCTGCGCAAGTTCAGAAGAAATCAGGAACGGAATCGCACCGAGCAGATGGCGCGGATAACGGTCGAGCAAGGCGGACTTGATGTTTTGTTCAGCCGCTTCCGAACTCAAGGCCACCACCAGGCGCAGTGCGCCCCGCGCCAGCATCTGATTGATGATGGAAGTCAGTTCGCCCGCATCAATGGCGCCGTCGTGACCGACCTGGATGCCTACCGCCGCCTGCGGCACCATCGCATTCCACAAATCGTTGTCGCGCAGATTGTCGGCCGCGCCGTACACCTCGTGCTCCTGGCCGGCATCGACCAGTAACGCCACCGCGGTGCCCTTGTGTTCGACCACCGCATTGGTGCCGGAAGTCGTCGAATAACGCAGACAGTCCGTTTCGCGAATCAGACGCGCAGCATCGTCTTCGCCGTACAGTTCACGCGAGCCGCGCTTCAGCACTTCCAGAAAACACTGCGTGAGATCGTGCGGAGTGGTCGGCGACTTCGCGTGCACGACCTTGTCTCCATCGCTGATACAGACATCGGTGAACGTGCCACCATTGTCGATGTTGACCAAGATGCCCATGGCGTGCGCGACCCTCCCCAGTAAAACGATGCGGTGTTGTGCTGCCGGGCCGTCAAAATGAACCGTGCTTTGCGGTGTGCTTGCGCATACCGGATGCGGATAGGCAGGCGAACGAAACGGTACCGATTAGACGTTAATGTTACCGGTCGTGCAACCGCTCAGGGTGCTTGTGCGCAGCGCGCAATTGGCTCGTTGACGACATGATGAGGAACAATTGATCAGCATCAATTGTGCGCTGCGGAAAGTGCGGAATTTTGCGGGTGTGACGGATGAATTTATCGTCACAGAAAATCGTGGTGCTAACCGAACGGCAGACTCAATAGGTCGGTGGTTCAAGGTCGGGCATGTTGTTTTCGGCATGGTCTATCAGACCATCACGCGCTTCGGTCTTTCGCTCGGCGGCGGACACGCGGTCAAAACGCGCCAGATGAAACAGCGCATCGCCTTCATTGACGAGCGGCAGACTGGTCTGGCCGATGATGATGCCGTCGAGTTCCGAACGCACTTCGTCTTCGACTGCACCAAACGGATCGGAAATGACACCGAGGCGGTCACCGCGTCGTACACGCTGACCGAGTTTTACTTCGATGCGATGAATGCCGCTGCGCGTCGCCCGCAACCAGCGTGTGTGTCGCGCTACCAGCGCTTTGGTATGTCCCTCTCGTGCTGCCCGGGCCGGTAACATGCCGAGCGTGCGCAGCGCACTCAGCACACCCTTCAAGCCGATACGAATCACATGCTCGTTGAAGCGCAATCGCTCACCGCCTTCGAACAGCACCACTTTTACACCGAGTTCACTCGCCGCCTGTCGCAGCGAGCCATCGCGGGTATTGGAGTTCAGCAACACCGGCACCTCGAAGCTGCGCGCCAGACGCAGGGTCTCTTTGTCGTCGAGATTGGCGCGAATGTGCGGCAGGTTATTACGATGCGCGGCGGCGGTATGCAGATCGATACCGTAGGCACACTTCGCTGCTACCTCGCGCAGGAACAGATGGGCAACACGCGAGGTCAGCGAACCGCGCTCAGACCCCGGGAACGCGCGGTTGAGATCGCGCCCGTCGGGCAGATAGCGGGTCTGATTGATGAATCCGAACACGTTGACGATGGGTATACACACCAGCGTGCCGCGCAACTGGCGCAGCAGCGCATGCTGACGCAGCAGCCGGTGAATAATTTCGATACCGTTGATTTCATCACCGTGGATGGCGGCCGACACGAACACCGTCGGTCCATCGAGGCGCCCACGCACCACTTCGATGGGCATCGCGAGCGGACCGTAGGTATAGAGATCGGCGAGCGGAAATTCGATTTTGACGCGCGTGCCGGCGCTGACGTGGGTGCCGGCAATCAGCAGCGGCGCCGTGCTCATGGTGTCAGCCGCGCCCCCGCGTCTTGGTGGTGGAGCCTGCGCCCTGACCTTCGAGGAATTCGATGATCATGCCGGCGATATCCTTGCCCGAGACCTGCTCGATGCCGCGCAGACCGGGCGAGGAATTGACTTCCATGATCACCGGGCCGTGATTGGAGCGCAGCAGATCGACCCCGCAGACATTCAAACCCAAAGTCTTGGCGGCACGCTGCGCGGTCGAGCGTTCCTCAGGTGTAATCTTGACCGCACTCGCGGCGCCACCGCGATGCAGATTGGAGCGGAACTCACCCGGTGCACCCGAGCGCTGCATGGCCGCCACCACTTTACCGCCGACCACCAGACAACGAATGTCGCAGCCCGCCGATTCTTTGATGAACTCCTGCACCAGGATGTTGGCATCGAGCCCCATGAAGGCTTCGATGACACTCTTGGCCGCGTTCTTGGTTTCGGCCAGCACCACGCCCAGCCCCTGGGTGCCTTCCAGTACCTTGATCACCAGTGGCGCGCCGCCGACTTCGTCAATCAGACCATCGATATCGTCCAGCGAGTGGGCAAAGGTGGTAATGGGCAGACCGATGCCTTCGCGCGACAACAGTTGCAGCGAGCGCAGTTTGTCGCGCGAACGTGTGATGGCCACCGACTCGTTGACCGAATAAGTGCCCATCATCTCGAACTGCCGCACGACGGCCGTGCCGTAGTAGGTGACCGAAGCGCCGATGCGCGGAATCACCGCGTCGAATTCGGTCAACTCCTCGCCTTTGTAGTGAATGGTCGGGTTGTGGGACGTGATGTCCATATAACAACGCAAAACGTCGATGACACGCACGGAATGGCCGCGCGCGCGCGCGGCCTCCACCAGTCGTCGCGTGGAGTAGAGTTTGGGATTACGCGAGAGAATGCCGATTTTCATGTTGAAGCGGGTCGCACGCGGCGCGCGACCCGGGATTTTGCCTTGTCCGGTTTGCCCAGCACGTAGGAACGGTCCGGGTCGATGATGAGATGGCCTAGCATGGCGCTGCGTCCGAGCAGCATGCGAAACCGTAATGAGTCGCGATTGGTGATGGTCAGTTCTATCGGCCAATGCGCGGTACCGAGAGTAAGCTCCGACGCGATGACAATACGTCGTTCGCGATGCCCACTTGAATCGGACACTGTGCGTTCGTCGACGATCGCGGTCTCGACCACCAGCACCCGTCCGCCCGCGCGCTGGCGCGGCTGAACGTGCAGCCTCACGTGCGGCGCGCCACCCTCAGTATAACGGTCGCAGCGCAGCGCATGCAGGGCCGAAGTGCGTGCGCCGGTATCGAGTTTGGCCTTGATACGGGCGATGCCGAGGCCCGGCAGCGACACCCATTCGCGCCAGCCGACGGTCACCGCCGCTTCGCCAGCCGCGTGTTCTCGTGTCACCGCAGGTTCCGTGTTTCAGTATTCGAACGGCAAGGGTAACTCACAGGTCGCAACGCGTCCTCAACGACTGAGGTTAACCCCGCTTGTGGACAGGGCAGACGGCGCTCAGGCGGTGAGGAACTCGTCCACCACGGCAAAAAGTTGGTGACGCTGGCGTTCGAGCAACATGAGATGGGTCGCCGCGCCGATCATGACGAAGCGCCGGCTGGCTGTGCCGGACAGCCGCGCAAACACCGCGAGACCTTGCTCGGGTGTGGTTTCCTGGTCCCATTCGCCGACCACCACCAGGGTCGGGCAGCTGATCGCGCCCGGGTCGTAGGTCGGTTTGGCCTGCATCCAGAACTCGGTGACATCCTTGACCACCCCGGTCGGAGCACGCAACAGCGCCGGGCTGTGAAGCGCGGCCTGCGGATCCGACGCGACCGCCGCCTGTGCCCAGGTCTCGCGGCTTGCGGCCGTGCCGATGGCGGCCATCTGCGCCGCATCGATAGCCACCGTCCAACGTTTATGCGTGGCCTCGGCACTGACCAGCCGATAGGCACCGAGTGGCCCGTCGACCGCGACCTGCATCGGTCCTTTCGGTATCCATAACGCGCCGGCCAGCACCAGGCGACGCACCTTGTCCGGACACTGCCCGGCAAGCTGCCCCGCAATCGCCGTGCCCCACGAATAACCGATAAGGTCGAGCTGGGTTTGTTGACGCGACGCCAGGATAAAATCGAGCGCGCGCCTGACGTCGGCTACCGCTTCCTCAGTGTCGACTATCGGGCCGTGATCAGCGGCGGCCTGCGCCATCTCAGGCGGCCGATCCGAGCCGCCGTAGCCGAGCAGATCGATGCACCACACATCGCGACCCGCCGCCGCCAGCACGTCCATCCAGGAAACACCGTCCTGCGCATAGTCGAAAGTGACGGTCGATGGATAGGTCGCGCCATGCACGAACAACACTGGCGGTGCGTCGCTGCCGCCGCACTTGTTTCTCAGCAGCAGCGACAGGCCGGCACGGCCGCTGGCAATACGGTGGTCAGTGGCGGTAAGCGTCTTCATGGCATTCCTTGCACGCGTCACGCGCCTAGCGGGTCAGGCACGTGGCGGCCGAGCATCAACTGGCCGCGATGTTCATAGGCCACATCACTGACAAACAGATGGACCGCGGCGGTTTCGAGATCGCGCAGACAGCGTTGCAGGACATGGTTGAGGAAAATCGCCTGGCCACCGCCGTAGCGCATCGCCTTGGCAGCAATATCGACGGCGGTTTCCGCCGCCAGCACGGTGACCGCGCGCATGTCGACTTGCTGGGCGACGGTGGGTGTATCGCCGCGACACACCGTTGCCCACGCCTGCCCTAGAATCTCCATCGCCAGAGCCCGCACCGCCCGCAGTTTCAGATCCCCCTCACCAATAACACGCTGCACCACGCCGCGGTCGGCGACCGCATTAGGTTTGCCGTAGCCGCGTTGTTTGGGCGCAATCAGCGCCACCATTTCGTCGAGCGCACGACGTGCGACACCAAAATAAAGGCCCATGAATTCGTTGATGAGCAGGCCCGGCAAACCCATACGAAAGAACGGCCCGCCGCGTTTCGGTTCGAGCTTTTGCAGGTCGAACATGAACGCATCGGCGATAAAAACGTCGTCGGTGGAAAAGTCACAACTGCCGGTGCTGGCGAGACCGGAAACGTGCCAGTTATCGTGAATCGTCGCATCCTCTATCGGCATCGCGACAATGAATGACGATGGCGGCTGGCCTGCCTCGCCATCGACCAGCACATGGGCCGCCACCCATTCGGCATGGCGAATGCCGCTGGCCCATGACCAACGCCCAGTCACGCGCACACCGCCCGGCACCATCACACCGCGCACGGGCTTGAATACCCCGGCCATGGTGGGGATTCGGCCGTCTTTGAATATCGTTGCGATCCCCTGGTCCGGGAAAAACGCGGTCAGGCTGATGGCGCCGTTGCCGATGCACACTGTCCAGCCGAGCGACGCGTCGATGTAAGACACCGCCTCGATAACTTCGACCTGGGTCATGGGGTCGGGCTCGAGGCCCCCCAGTTCATGGGGCAGCTTGAGCGTGAATATGCCAGCCTCGCGCAACGCCGACACCGAGTCAGGCGCAAGTGTACGGCCGGCCTGGGATTCGGCGATGCCGGCCTCCAGGGTGTGCTGCAAAGATTCGACGCGGGCAAGCAATTGCGCGCGCAGCGATTGATTGATGCGTACGTCAGCCACGACCACTACTCTCCCCTTCGTCCTGCCGTCGAATCGCCGCCGCGCGGCACGCGGTGTCCCCGTTGTCATCGCCGCGCACGCGCGGCGCGACTTATACCCCGACGATATCGAAGAAACGGAAGCTCGCCTCACCATCGACGTAGGCCGCGAGCGCGTCCAGCACCCCCTGCTCTTTGCGCCACGCGAAGTAACGCTCGTAGTGCTGGCGGCTGTCCCACAGTTCAACAAACGCGAAATTGGTCGGGTCGTCCTGGTTACGCGCGACCGACACCGACACACAGCCTTCGCGGCAGCGCGTGTCTGGCAGGATTTCGCGCAGCCAGAGCGCCAACTTATCGGCACAATCTTTCTTGGCACGAAACTCAATATGAACGAGACAGGTCATGACATTCCTCGCAATGCTGGTTTGATGTTGATGGTGTTCGACTATTTACGCAGTGGCCGAATGCAAGACCTGGCCGGCGCGCGCGCCGGTATCCACACCGTGTTCAAACAACACCTCGCCATTGACGATGGTGTATTCGACGCCGCGTGCGGTCATCACCAGACGACGACCGCCACCCGGCAGATCCTGGCGCATGGTGCCGGTCACATCGGAACCGACCGTCGTCAGATCGAAAATGGCGAAATCGGCCGCCATGCCGGGCGCGATACGGCCACGTTTGCTGATGCCGAAAAAATCGGCGGGTTCTGACGTGATGCGCTTCACCGCGTGTTCAAGCGTCATCGCCTTGCGCTCGCGCACCCAGGTGCCGATCAGATAGGTGGCGTAACCCGCATCACAGATGCTGTCGACATGGGCGCCACCATCGGACAGACCAATCATGGTACGCGCGTCGGTAATCAACTCAGGAATACGACTCTCATCCGCGTTGAACAGGATGTAGTTGAACTGCATGGCGAGATTGTCCTCGATGGCGAGATCGAGGAAGGTGTCCAGCGCATCGGCGCCACGCTCACGGGCGATGTCGGCAATGTTGCGCCCCACGTAGTGCGCGAGTTGCGGGTTCTGCGCTTCCAGCACGGTCATCACTTCCCAACGCCCGGTGAAAATCAGCGGGCGCTTCAGAGCTTCGCGGAAATCTGCGCGGAACTGCGGAGAACGCAGGATCTCTATCTGGCGCTCGACCGTCTGGTTCAAGACCGGCACCCAGCATTGCATGCTGGCGAGGATAAACGGCTTGGATACATCGATCTGAAAGATAAACGGCCGACACGTGCATTGCGGAATGGCGCCGCGCGCGATGAGGTCGGAGGTCTCTCTGAGGGTGTTCTGCACCGCGTCCGGATCGTCGTCACGGTTCAACAGCGCGAGCCAGGTGACCGGCCGCCCGGATTCACTCAGGAACAATTCCAGCAGCGCACGCTCGTCAGGGCTGACCCTCGAAGCCTCACTGGTCAGCGCGATTTCAATCGCGCCGCGGCCGACATCACGCAACATCCGCGAATAACTGCGCAGTTCGTCGTGACTGGCGAGGCGGCAGGCCAGCGGCCGCCCCTTATAACCGAGATGCTGACGCGCGCTGGTGGTGGTAAATCCAAACGCACCGGCATCCATCGCCTCGCGCAACAGGCGCGTGACTTCACGCGTCTCGGTGTCGGTCGCCGCGCGCTCCATCGACTCCTCGCCCATGACATAGTGGCGGAACGGCGTCAGCGCACACAGAAAACCCATGTTCAGACCGCTGCCGCGACGCGCGGCCGCCGCCATGTATTCAGGAAAACTTTCCCAATCCCAGGTCACGCCCTGCTTCAACACCTCAAAGGGAATCGCTTCGACGTTGACCAGATCCCACGCCGCCACTTCGCGCGCCTCGGGGCGGCAGGGCGCGAGGCCGACGCCACAGTTGCCCATCATGATGGTGGTCACACCATGCCAGCTCGACGGCGAGGTGACATCGTCCCAGCAGATCTGCGCATCGTAATGGGTGTGAGGATCGACAAAACCCGGCGCAACGATGAGGTCGGTGGCATCAATGGTGCGGGTCGCGGCAGCGGACAGTTGGCCGATGTCGACGATCATGCCGTCCTTGATGCCGACGTCGGCGTGGATGGGCGCCGCGCCCGTACCATCGACCACGGTGCCGTTCTTGATCAATAAATCGTAGGACATCACCCATCTCCCTCAGCAAGCCACATGTTCGTTTTGAGCAGCGCCTGTACGCCGCTGCCCGTGAGAGGCAACGATTGTCGCCGCTAGCCACGCATAGCGAAAGCAGCATGGATGACTTATGCCTGCTGGCGGTCGCGATACTCCCCATTCGCGGGTAATCGCCTCGCGCCGTTCGCCTGTAGGCTCTGTCGGCCTGTCGCGCGTCTGCACACTCAGCCGGTGTCGTCAGCCACGGTTTGAAGTGCGCCGCAGCAGGCGGCGTCGACAGCGTCTACAGGGGGAAACCATGCCAAGCAACTTCATGCGAATTGACCCGAACGTGCCCGATATCGGCGACGGACCTTTGTCAGTCACGCCCTACCTCAGCCAGGAATTTTTTGAGGGTGAGCGCGACAACATCTTCGGCAAAGTATGGTTGAACATTGCACGCGGTTGCGAACTGCCGGCGCGCGGCGATTTTGTGGTGCGCCAGGTCGAGATTCGCAACGCGTCGGTGATCGTGGTGCGCGGTGAGGACGGAGTGATACGCGCCTTTCATAATGTCTGCTCGCATCGCGCCGCCAAGGTCGAATGGCGCACCTGCGGTAACGCGCGGCTGTTCGCCTGCCCCTATCACGCGTGGAGCTACGACAATCAGGGCAAACTGCGCGGTGTGCCGAGCGAAGAGAATTTTGTCGGTCTGGATAAAGCACTGAACGGCCTGACGCCGATAGCCTGTGATGTCTGGAACGACCTGGTGTTCGTCAACTTCAGCGACCCGCCGCCACAGACTCTGCGCGAATATCTGGGCGGATTGACCGACTACGCCGACAACTACCCGATGGACGAATTCGATGCCTGGGTGCATGTGGAGGTGGGCACCATCAACTGCAACTGGAAAATCTTTCTCGACGCCTTCCAGGAAATCTACCACCTCAACTATCTGCACAAGCAGACCCTGACCGATACCTTCAAGTGGCCGGAAAACCCGCTCGGCGAGCCGGCCTACTTCAAGACCCACGGCCCCCATCGCACCATCTCCATGGGTTACAACCCGCTGCAGCACAGCGCACCGATGGCGAGTATCGCGCAGCGTTATGGCTCGGACATCACCTCCACCGGTGGCGCGGCCATGGCCAACGCAGTGGGCTCGTTGAATAGCCGCAAGACCGGCGTCAACCCTGGCGCGCTCAACAACTGGGCACTCGACCTGACCACCATCTTCCCCAACATCGCATGGCTGGTGGGAGCCGATTCGGCCATCTTTCACAAGATGTGGCCGATAGACAAAGACCACACCCGTTATGAGAACTACAGTTTCTATCGCAGGCCCAAGAAGGCCAGCCAACGTTTCGCGCGGGAATACAGCTTCGGCCTGTTCCGCGACACCATTGTCGAGGACATTCTCAACACCGAGTTCTGCCAGCAGGCGATGAGTTCAGGCGCCAAAAAACAGTTCCATCTGCAGACCACCGAAGCATCGGTGCGGCACCATCATTATCAGGTCGCGCGTTATGTGCGCGGGGAGGCCAATCATGGTTGAGAGCGTCGCACTGCCGGCGGCCTTTGCCGAACTCGAGCACTTCGCCAGCGGCTGGGCCTTGCCCAGCAGTGATGCGCGTATGCACAAACGGATGAACAGCTCGATGGAAGAGATTCAGACTTTCTACGACACCATGCTGACGGTGACCGAGCGCGCGCTCGCCTATCTCGACCAGTTCGAGCTCGGCGCCATGCCGCCGTCTGAAACACGTTTATTCCATCTGGTGCTGGCGGGTGCAGAAGCGGCACTGGCGGTGGAAGTCTATCGCGCGCCGCAATTGCCGCTTGCGCCGACGGAGTCGCGCTTCAAAGTCACCCACACACACATGGGTACTTAAGCCCCTGTAGGTGCGAATTCATTCGCACACTCGATGGGTCTGACGACTCGTATTGTGGGTCAGACTTCAGTCTGACACTCAATGTGACGTAGGCGGCTGTGGGGCGTCGCTTGAATGTCAGACTGAAGTCTGACCCACAAACAAGCATGCGCGATGGCGCCCCTCACTTGCTCCAGTCGGTCTTACCCGTCGCACCGACAGTGACAAACACATAGGTGCACTCTTCGTCGTAGATGTTTTCCCAGGCGTGGGGCAGACCGCCCATCACGAGAATGTCGCCGGCCTTCAACGTGCGGCGTTGATTGCCCTGCAAGACGATATCTATTTTGCCCGACAACACGATTTCATAATCGACCGTGGCGTGGGAATGCATGGCGGCATCACCGTGCGCATCGGCCTCTGCCGAATCCTTCAACAAGGCCTTGGCATCCATACGACCAGCCGAATGCGCCGGGAAACGCACCAGACCACAAGCCGAGCCGCCGGGCCCCGGCAGGGCAATTTCTTTTAATGGCCCGCCGATGCCATGCGGCAAGGCTGGTGTGCCGTCTATGCCCCACAGGAAGGCCACTTCCAGGATGCCGGGCTGTTCCGAGACCTGGGCTTGGCCACGCTCGAGAAAACACGGCTTGCCATGCGCGTCGGTGCCGGCGATGACAAGATTCATTTCCTTGTCGATACTCACGATTCACTCTCCCGAGGGT
>CAMCBY010000056.1 GCA_945873015.1 Klebsiella pneumoniae | reverse complement strand
GCACCTACGCAGGTGAAACAAAACACCTGCCTGCGGCTTGAAAATGCGAATGAATTCGCGCCTACGGGCGTGCCGCCAGTAACTGTGCATCGACCACCGCCAGCGCGCTCATGTTCTGCACGCGTCTGACGGTGGCGGACGGCGTGAGGATATGTGCGGCGTAACGACAGCCGAGCAGTATCGGTCCGACCGACACCCCCTCGCCCATCACGGTCAACAGATTGAGCGCGATATTGGCAGCGTCCATGCTCGGCATCATGAGCAGATTGGCCTGCCCTTCCAGCGTTGAATCGGCCAGTGCCTTGTTGCGGATATTCGGCACCAGCGCCGCATCGGCCTGCATCTCACCATCGACTTCAAGATCCGGCGCCTGGGCGTGGATGAGCGCCAGTGCCTCGCGCATGCGCAGGGCACTGGCGGTGTCACGCGTGCCGAAATTGGAATGCGACAACAGCGCGATTTTTGGCGGCAGTCCGAAGCGCCGCACCTGTTCAGCGGCGAGGATGGTGCTCTCGGCTATCTGCGCGGCACTCGGCTCGGCATTCACATAGGTATCGCACAGGAACAAGGTGCCCTTGCGTAATACCAGCACGTTCATCGCCGCCATCTCGCTGACGCCGGCGCGGGTGCCAAGCAGATCGCGCACATGGCGCAGATGTTCGTGGTACTCACCGACCATGCCACACAGCAGGGCGTCGGCGGCGCCCTTGCGCACCAGCAGCGCTGCGATGACCGTGGTATTGGAGCGCAGCACATCGCGCGCATCCTGCAAGGTCACACCACGACGTTTCATGACCGCGTGGTAGTCGTCGACATATTCGCGATAACGTTCGTCCGATTCCGGATTCACCACTTCAAAATCGCGCTCGGCGACCATACGCAGACCGAGATCGGCAATCCGTTTGGCGATCACTTGCGGGCGTCCGACCAGCACCGGCCGTGCGATGCCGTCGTCGACCACCGACTGCACCGCGCGCAGCACGGTGCCCGCTTCGCCATCGGCGTAGGCAATACGTTTCATGTCCTGACGCGCGCGCTCGAACAACGGCTTCATCAGCAGCACTGACTGAAATACGAACTTGCTGAGCTGCTCGCGATAGTCGTTGATGCTCGCGAGCGGGCGCGTCGCGACGCCACTGCGCATCGCCGCTTCCGCGACCGCCGGTGCGAGTTCGGTGATGAGTCGCGGGTCGAAGGGTTTGGGGATCAGATAATCGGGGCCGAAACTCATAGCGTCGCCACCGTAAGCGGCGACCACCACTTCCGACGCTTCCTGGCGAGTCAGACGCGCCAGCGCATGCACACAGGCCAGTTTCATTTCCTCGGTGATGGTGGTCGCACCGACGTCCAGCGCACCGCGGAACAGATAGGGAAAACACAGCACATTGTTGACCTGGTTCGGATAGTCCGAGCGGCCGGTCGCGATCAGCGCATCGGGCCGCGCGGCGCGCGCGATCTCAGGCAGAATTTCGGGGGTCGGATTGGCCAGCGCCAGGATCAACGGTTTGGGTGCCATGGTCTTGACCATCTCGGCACTCAACACACCGGGCCCCGACAGACCCAGAAAAATATCAGCGCCCACCATCGCGTCAGCCAGGGTGCGATGCGCGGTCTGGCGTGCGAAAAAAGCCTTGTGCTCGTCCATCTGTTCTTCGCGACCGACGTAGATCACACCGGCCCTGTCGGTCACCAGAATGTTCTCGCGCGGCAAACCGAGCGAATACAACAGCCGCAGGCAGGCGATCGCCGCTGCGCCGGCGCCGGACGCCACCAGCTTCACTTCGGCGATGCTCTTGCCCACCACTTCCAGTGCGTTGATGATGGCCGCCGCCGAGATGATCGCGGTGCCGTGCTGGTCATCGTGAAAGACCGGGATCTTGACGCGGTCCTTCAATTTCTGTTCGACGAAAAAACACTCGGGCGCTTTGATGTCTTCGAGATTGATGCCGCCAAAGGTCGGTTCGAGACTCGCGATGATGTCGACCAGTTTGTCCGGGTCGGTCTCGTTGATTTCGATGTCGAATACATCGATGCCGGCGAATTTCTTGAACAATACCGCCTTGCCTTCCATCACAGGCTTGGCCGCCAGCGGGCCGATGGCGCCCAAACCGAGCACCGCCGTGCCATTGGTGATCACTGCAACCAGATTGCCGCGCGCGGTATACAAGGAGGCGGCATTCGGGTCGGCGACGATCGCCTCACAGGGCGCCGCCACGCCGGGCGAATAGGCGAGCGCAAGATCGTTCTGATTGGCGAGTGGTTTGGTCGGGGCGATTTCGATTTTGCCCGGCCGCGGATTGAGGTGGTACTCGAGGGCGCGCGCGTAGAGGTCGTCGTCTTTGCGTGTCGTCACAATGCGTTGCTCCGTTCAGGTGGATGCGCATGACTCACGACAACCCCGCAGCTGTCGTGAGTCATGCGCGACGGAGCGCCGCACTCACTGCATGGGAAAGCCGGGCGGCATCTGCCCGCGCATTCCGCGCATGAGATTCTTCAGCGCTCCCTTCTTGGTCATCTTCTTCATCATCTTCTGCATCTGCAGGAACTGCTTGAGCAGCTTGTTGACGTCCTGCACCTGGGTGCCGGAGCCATTGGCGATACGCACCTTGCGCGAGGCCTTGATGATGGCCGGGAACTCGCGTTCCTGGGGCGTCATTGAATCGATGATAGCGGCGAGCTTGGTCAATTCTTTGTCATTGACCTGATTCTTGACCTTGTCCGGCAGGTCGCCCATGCCCGGCAGTTTGCCGAGCAGCGCCTGCATGCCGCCCATGTTGCGCATCTGATCAATCTGGTCACGGAAATCCTGCAGGTCGAAGCCCTTGCCCTTCTTGAGCTTCTCGGCGACTTTCATCGCCTTTTCCTGATCGACCTTCTGCTCAACTTCCTCGATCAGCGACAACACGTCGCCCATGCCGAGGATGCGCGAGGCAACTCGATCGGGATGGAAGGGTTCGAGACCGTCGGTTTTCTCGCCGGTACCCAGGAACTTGATCGGTTTGCCGGTCACGCGACGCACTGACAGCGCCGCGCCGCCCCGCGCATCGCCATCGGTCTTGGTCAACACCACGCCGGTCAGCGGCAGCGCGTCGTTGAAAGCGCGCGCGGTCGCAACCGCGTCCTGACCCATCATGGAGTCGATGACGAACAGCGTTTCGTGGGGATTGACCGTCGCGTGGATACGTTTGATCTCATCCATCATCTGCGTATCGATGGCGAGACGGCCGGCGGTATCGACAATCAGCACATCGCAGAAATCGCGCTTGGCGGCCTCGATGGCGGCCAGTGCAATGTTCTCCGGGGTGGTGTTGGCAGGACTCGGATAGCAGTACGCACCGACTTCGCCGGCCAGCACCGCGAGCTGCTCGATGGCGGCCGGACGATAGATGTCGCAACTCACCAGGCCGATGCGCTTTTTGTCGTTCTCGATCAGGCGCCGCGCGAGTTTGGCGCTGGTGGTGGTCTTGCCCGAACCCTGCAGGCCAGCCATCAACACCACCACCGGCGGTGTCGAGGCCAGATCAAGCGCACGGTTCTCGTCGCCCATGAGGCGCGTCAGTTCGTCACGCACCACCCTGATCAGGGCCTGGCCCGGCGTCAAGGTGCCGATCACATCCCGGCCAACCGCCCGCGCCCGCACGTCGGCAATGAAGTCCCGCACCACCTCCAGACCGACATCAGCCTCGAGCAGCGCGATACGCACGTCGCGCAGCGCCTCCTCGATATTTTCCTCCGACAGGCGTGCACGCCCGGAGAGATTCTTGACGACGGCACTCAGCCGACCAGTGAGGTTATTGAACATGCGGGTGTGTCGGATTGGCTGGTTTTGAGGGCCGGAGCCAAGCTCCGGGTGCGCTTCATTAGCTGCCGCGATTATGCCATCATCGGTGCCCGAGTAGCCCTCATCCCATGCCCATGAATGTATTTATTTTCGGGCTCGCGGCCATCGCCCTGTACCTGACGGTGGCGGTCAAAACGTCCGAAATCGCGCGCGCTGCACCGAGCTCCTACGCACCGCGCCCAAGCACCGCCGCGCTGGCGTTCACCGCCCTGGTCGCGCATGCGCTTGCGCTGTATCCCATGATGGTCACCGTTGAAGGCATCAATCTCGGCATCTTCAGCGCAGCCTCGCTGGTCGCGTGGCTGGTCGCCGGCATTACCATCATCGCCACACTGCGCGCACCGGTCGCGAGTCTCGCGGTGGTGATACTGCCGTTCAGCGCGGTCATCGTTGCCGTCTCATTGCTGTTTACCGATCAACGCCTGGTGCAGCAGCTGCCGATCGCCCTCGCACTGCACATCGGTCTGTCGCTGATCGCCTACAGCCTGTTTGCCATCGCCGCGCTGCAGGCGCTTTATCTCAATTTCGCCCAGCGGCGTCTGAAGAGTCATACGCCGGTGCTGCGTTTTCTGCCGCCGCTCGCGACCATGGAACAACTGATGTTCCAACTGACCGGCATTGCCTTCGTGCTGTTGAGCCTCGGGCTTGTGGTCGGCGTGCCGCTGATCGAGGACGTGCGCGCCCAGCATCTTGGCCACAAAATCGTATTCTCGGCGCTCGCGTGGGTGACTTTCGCGGTGTTGCTGCTCGGTCGTTATCAATGGCACTGGCGCGGTCGCCGTGCGGTGAAATTCCTGATTGCCGGTTTTGTGCTGCTGGCACTTGGTTTCTTCGGTTCGAAATTCGTGCTTGAACTCGTCCTGCATCGACCATCCTGATGGAAAGCGCGCAACTGACCGACATGGGCGGGCAATCGATGGTCGTGCTGGCCATTGTGCTGGTGGTACTAGTGCTGGTGTCGGCGTTCTTTTCAAGCTCCGAGACCGCGATGATGACGCTCAATCGTTATCGTCTGAAACATCTCGCCGAACGCGGCCACCGCGCCGCACAATCGGCGCAAAAGCTGCTCGAACGGCCGGACCGGCTGATCAGCCTGCTCCTGTTCGGAAACAACTTCATCAACATCCTCATTGCCCAGATTGCGACCGTCGTGACGCTCGCGCTGTGGGGCGAACGGGCGCTGATCGCATCGAGTGCAGTGCTGACCGCAGTGGTGCTGGTATTTGCCGAAGTGGTGCCCAAGACCCTCGCCGCCATCCATCCCGAACGCATCGCCTTCCCTGCCGCCCTTGTGCTGCGGCCCTTGCAGCTCGTGCTGTGGCCGTTCGTAGCGACCTTGAACTGGGTCTCCAATGGCGTGCTGACCATTCTCGGCGTGCGCGAATTAAAGCGCGCGCGTGAGTCCTTGACCCGCGAAGAGCTGCGCACCGTGGTGAAAGAAGCCGGCGCGATGATTCCGCAGCAACATCAGCAGATGCTGTTCGGCATTCTCGATCTGGAAACTGCCACCGTCGAAGACATCATGGTGCCGCGCGGCGATATCTACGGCATCGATCTCGATGACGAATGGTCGGACGTGCTCGAGCAGCTCATGAACTGTCGCCATACCCGCGTGCCTTGTTATTCGGGCAACATCAACAACATCGAGGGCCTGCTCCATCTGCGGCGGCTGGCCCGCACCCTGCGCTCGGGCGACGACTTTACGGTGACCGATCTGCGCGCGCTGCTGGTCGAGCCCTACTACGTGCCGATGACCACCGATTTGTATGTGCAGTTGTTGAACTTCCAGAAGCAGAAGCAGCGCATCGCTTTTGTAGTCGACGAATACGGCGACATCGAAGGACTGGTCACGCTCGAAGATCTGCTGGAAGAAGTGGTCGGTGAATTCACCACCGACCCGCAGTTCTACGCGCGCGACGTCTACCCGCAGGAGGACGGCACCTTCCTGGTCGACGGCAGCGCGAATATCCGCGCCATCAATCGCGTCTACGGCTTCGGTCTGCCGGCCACCGGGCCCAAAACAGTCAACGGCCTGATCCTTGAAACCCTGGAAGACATACCGATTACCGGCACCGCTTTCCGCCTCGGTCACATCACCATCGAAATCGTGCAGACCGCCGAACGCGCGGTGAAAACCGCCAGGCTGACGCTGGCCGGCACCAGTGCCGTCAACCGCAGCCTCGCGCAGGAACAACTGCACGACGGCGACGGTTAAAAGTATTACTCACGGCGCGCTGTCGTGGGCGCGGAACAATGCGCTCGCGAGCAACAGCCGCAGCGGCATGTCGGCGTTATCGACGCGCCAATGTTTGACCGCATGGCGGTTCCAGGTGGCGAGTGCGGCCTGCGCATCATGATTGGCCACGGCGCCGAGCATCGCCGCCGCGACCAGATAGTGGCGCCGTTCCCGATCTCCGCCATCTGCGCTCTGCTCAAGCAACGCCGTCGCACGCACTGCCATCTCAGCCGGCTGGCGTTGCCCGACCGCGGCGTATAAAGCCAGCCACTCTGCCGTGCTACTGCCACCAGCCTCGGCACACGGACTGACGCGCAATTCGGTCAGCAAGGCCGCACTCTGGTCGACATCGAGTTTAGGCAGCAACTCGACGGCAATACGAAACACCGCGTCACGCCATTCGCTCGCGACCAGCGAGTTTGCGCAATTGCCGCGCGTCGCACCCACCAAGGTGACCGCGCCGCGCAAGGCGCCGCCCGGCGAACTCGGCGTCGCCTCACCCAACAACAGTGCCAGCACGTCCTGTGCCTGACGCGAACGCATGACATGGCTGACGTCAGTCTGTTCGCTGAGCACGCGCCGCGGCGGACCGCGCTGCGGGTCGAGCATTTCCAGAAGTGGCAGCGGCGCGTCGGTGAGTCTGACCAGCGCCCGCGCATCGGCGTCGAGAAAACGCGCCTTGGAAGCACGCTGATCGACATAGGGATAAAAATCGGAATTGGCGGGGACGTTGAAACTCGTGAACAGCGGCTCGAGCGTGGCGCGACCGGCAATACGATGCATACGCAGGTCATCGAGGGTGTGAATGCCGACACTCGCCAGTTCCGCCTTCATGAGTGGCGCATCAAAAATCGTCGCAGACAATTCACCAAGGCGCGCACGCTGACTCGCCACCACCACCAGATCGTGATCGCCTGCCTGATAGATGAGGTATTCGGGAAACTGCGCACTGAGCGCATTGATGACACTGGCCAGCAGTTCGTTATTGAACTCGTACAACTGCAACCACTGTACCAGCACACCATCGTCCTTGAGATAACGGCGCATGAGAGCGTAGAACTCACTCGAGAACAGACTCGCGACGCCACTCACCCACGGGTTGGAAGGCTCGGACACGATAACGTCGTATAACGCGCGCTGCCCGAGGAAATAGGTCTTGGCATCGTCGATGACAATATGGCTGCGCGGGTCCTGGTAGGTGCGTGCGGTACGCGGCAGGAAAGCGCGTGCGGCTTCGACCATTTTGGCTTCGATTTCGATGGTATCGACGCGTTCGAGCTGGTTCGAAGCCAAGAGCGTTGCGCTGGTCAGGCCCGAGCCCATGCCGATATTCGCGACCCGACGCGCATCGGGATGAATAGCGAGCGGCAAAGCGCCGAGCAGCACCATGGTGACTTCGTCGGGCGAGCGCCGCGCGCTGCCGGGTGGATTGATGGATGCATCCGGCTTGCCGTTGGTGAGAATGGCGGTCTTGCCACTCGGATAACGCAACAGACTGATACTGGCGGTCTTGCCGTCGGCATGGTCGATGACGCGGGTCTCGGCCGGCACGGCGGCACGCCCATAACGATAGACTCCCGACGCCATGCGCCGTGGGTCGAGTTCAATGAAACTCACCGTCAGCGCCAGCACCAACACACTTATGAGGGCCGCGCGCCATGCCATATGCGGCACGCGCGCGCGACCCTGGGCCAACAGCGCCACACCGACCATGAGATCTATCGCCGCGCCAATCACCATCGCGTCACGCAATCCCCACCACGGCAATAACAGATGCACGGTCAGCAGCACACCAGCGATAGCGCCGAGGGTATTGGCCGCGTAGACCCGACCAATCGCCCGCTCGCCATGCCCGTCACGCAACAAGGCATGAGTGATGAGCGGTAAGGTCGTGCCGGCGCAGAAGGTTGCCGGCAACATCACCAGCAGCGCCAATGCATGGCTGCCGAGCAGAAACACGTCATAACCCGCCGCACTGCGCCGCACCGCGCTCATGAGCCACGACATGGCTTCAAACGCATGGGAATACAGCAGCAGCGAGGCGAGCGCGCAGATACCCATCGCTATCTGCAACCATGCCAGCCATACGAACACATTCCGCAGTTGATCGATGCGCCGCCGGATCCACAGTCCACCGAGCGCGAGGCCCAGAATAAAAGCGCTCAACATGAGTTCGAATGAATGCGTGGCGGCGCCCAGCACCATGCTCAGCATACGTATCCACGACAACTCGTAGATGAAGGACGACAGCCCGGTGAACGCCGCCACCGCCAGCAGCAGACGCGGAATATGCTGGCTAGCCTCGCCGCTGCGCGGCGCCGGTTGCGCTGCCGCGGCAGGTGCAGTGTCGCGGTTCAAAAGCCACACCGTCGCCGCCAGCAACAGATTCAAGGCACCCGCCAATGCAATGGTGCCGGGCAATCCGAGTGCGGCTATCAACCACAATCCGCTCGCCAGCACGCCGAATGTCGCGCCGAGACTGTTGCAACAGTACAGGCTCGCGAGCGCTTTGCCGGGCTGCGCGGGATACGCACGCAACAGTCCGGCACTCAGCAGCGGGAAAGTCATGCCGAGCAGGCAGGACTGCGGGGCGATGAGCAACGCCGCCAGGCTCCACTTCGCGATTTCTATCGTCTGTGGGGTGAGTTCGGATGCGGCGATGAAGTTCTGGAAAGCGCTGCTGACGGCGACAAACAGCGGATGAAAACCAAGCGCGCATACGCCGACTACCGCCTCGACCAGCGCATACCCCAATAACAGACGAGTCAGACGTGCGCTGCGTGCGCCTATCCACCACGAGCCTAGCGCCAGCCCACCCATAAAAATCGCCAGCACCAGGGTCTGGGCGTAAGCGGCGTGGCCGAGCAGCAGTTTGAGATAGTGCGACCAGATTGATTCGTAGATCAGCCCGGCGAAACCCGACAGGGTAAAAATTGCATAGTAGACGGCGAGTGGCGTGGCGCGCCGGGGTGACAGGGTGTCGGCGCGCAGGGCTTCGGTCATGCGAGGCTGGTCCGGTCTAATGCTGAGGGTGGGAAGGATAACATTGCGTCGATCGCTTCCGAGCAGCGGTCAGTGATCGAAAGACTTGCTGACTTCAAGCGCCTCCTCGAGGCGCGTCACGACATGCACTTCCATGTCGGGCGGCAGTGGTTTGGGCGCATTGCCCTTCGGCACGATGGCACGCTTGAAGCCATGTTTGGCCGCTTCGCGCAGACGCTCGGGTCCACCGGTCACCGGGCGTATCTCACCGGCCAGCCCGATTTCGCCAAACGCCACCAGGTCCATCGGCAGCGGACGGTTGCGCAGGCTCGACAAGACCGCCAGCAATATCGCCAGATCGGCGCCGGTTTCGCTGACGCGCACACCGCCGACGATGTTGGCATAGACGTCCATGCCGGCAGTCGAAATACCGCCGTGACGATTCAACACTGCGAGCAGCATCGACAGGCGATTCTGATCGATGCCGACCGTCACGCGTCGCGCATTACCAAGCTGCGACTCATCGACCAGCGCCTGCACTTCGACCAGCAGAGGCCGTGTGCCTTCGCGGGTGATCATCACCACTGAGCCAGGCACCGGTTCACCGTGGCGCGACAGGAGAATCGCACTCGGGTTGCTGACCTCGCGCAAGCCGCCGTCACTCATGGCGAACACACCGAGTTCATTGACCGCGCCGAAACGATTTTTGATGGCGCGAATCATGCGATAGCGACCATCCGGATCGCCCTCGAAATAAAGCGTCGCATCGACCATATGCTCAAGCACGCGCGGCCCGGCAATCGAGCCGTCCTTGGTGACATGACCGATGAGATACACCGCGGTGCCGCTGGACTTGGCGAAACTCACCAGGCGGCCCGCACATTCGCGCACCTGGGCGACACTGCCAGGCGGCGATTGCAGCGCTTCGCTATAGACCGTCTGGATGGAATCAATCGCCATCACCGCCGGTTTCAAGCGCGCGGCTTCTTCGAGCACGCGGTCGATATCGGTTTCCGTCAGCAGCAGCAGATCGGCGGTCGGCAATTTCAAACGTTCGGCGCGCAGGGCAATCTGCGACGCCGATTCTTCGCCGCTCACATACAGCGCGGTAACGTTGGCGAGATGTTTGACCGCCGCCAGGCTCTGCAACAGCAAGGTGGTCTTGCCGATGCCCGGATCGCCGCCCAGCAGCACCACCGAGCCCGTGACCAGGCCGCCGCCGAGCACACGATCAAGTTCGCTCAGACCGGTCGCGAGTCGAGGGGTCTCCTCGCGTTCGACATCGGCCAGCGCGTGCACCCGTGCAGGCAGGGTGGTCATCCGACCGCGACGCTCATTGGCGCCGGTGACGACCGTCTCGACGATAGAATTCCATTCGTTGCAGTCGGTGCACTGGCCGGTCCATTTATTGAACACCGCAGCACAGCGCTGACATTGAAACTGCTTTTTTGCCTTTACCATGCGCGCTTCACGGCTCGCCTTCTTCGTATTGCGCGCGCATACGCACGCGACACAAGAGTTCGTAAGGAATGGTGCCCGAAGCCCGCGCCACTTCTTCTATTGGCAGCCCCTCGCCCCATAGCGTGACCGCGTCACCGAAGCGCGCATCGGGCACCGGCCGCAGGTCGACCGTCATCATGTCCATCGAACAATGTCCGATGACCTGGGTGCGGATGCCGCGCACCAGCACCGGCGTGCCGGTCTGCGCGTGACGCGGATAACCATCGCCATAGCCATAGGCCACTACGCCTACCGGCATGTCCTCAGGACAGACATAAGCTCCGCCATAACCCACCGCTTCGCCGCCCCGCACCTGGCGCACCGAGATCAGTCGCGAGCGCAAGGTCATCACCGGCATGAGCCCGAGCTCGCTACCGATTTCGTGATCAAACGGTGACGCGCCGTAGAGCATGAGCCCAGGCCGCACCCAGTCAGCGTGGGCGCGCGGATAACCAAGCACCGCGCCGGAATTGGCAAGACTGCGCTCGCCGGCCTGGCCCGCCAGCAGTTGCTCGAATCGATCGATCTGGCGATGCACACTCGTATCGCCGCGATGATGGGTGTTGGCGAAGTGGGTCATGAAGCGCAGATTGAGACCGAGAGCGCGTACCTGCGCGATGGCGTCGAGCGCACACTCGGGATCAAAACCGAGACGGTGCATGCCGGTATCGAATTTCAGCCACACCGCGCGCGGTGCCGGCGCGTTGCGCAACATCTCGAGTTGTTCGTAGTTATGCACCACGATTTCGAGACCGAGCGCATTGACGAGTTCGAGTTCGGCCGCTTCAAACGGGCCTTCGAGCAGCACGATGGGTTTGCCGATGCCGGCTTCGCGAATGGTCACCGCTTCTTCGATGGCGGCGACGGCAAAGGCGTCAGCGCCGTCAAAAATGCGCGCCATGCGCGTGATGCCGTGACCATAGCCATCGGCCTTCACGACGGCCATCACGCGCGCACCCGGCGCGTGGCGGCGCACCCATTCGAGATTATGCCGGGCCGCTCGTGGGTTGATGATGACCCGCGCGGGTCGCGTCATTCGCGCGACTCGTGCACGTAGTCGTGGGCGAGATTCTCGAAGCTGGTGAACTCGCCGAAGAAGCGCAGCTTACGCGAACCGATAGGGCCGTTACGCTGCTTGCCGATGATGATCTCGGCGATGCCTTTGTCGACCGTGTCTTCGTTATAGACCTCGTCGCGATAGATGAACATGATGACGTCGGCGTCCTGCTCGATAGCGCCCGACTCGCGCAGGTCCGACATCACCGGGCGTTTGTCCTGACGGCTCTCCAGACTGCGGTTCAACTGCGACAGTGCAATCACCGGGCACGACAACTCCTTGGCCAGTGCTTTCAGTGAGCGCGAGATTTCCGAAATTTCCGTCGCACGGTTTTCCTTCGAGCCCGGCACCTGCATGAGCTGCAGATAATCGATGACGATCATGCCGATACCATGTTCACGGGCCAGACGTCGGCAGCGCGCGCGCAGATCGCTCGGCGTCAAGGCCGGTGTATCGTCGATGAACATTTTCGCTTCCGACAGGATGCCGACCGCGTGGGTGAGGCGCGGCCAGTCGTCGTCACTCAATCTTCCGGTGCGCATCTTGTGCTGATCAATGCGGCCGAGCGAGGACATCATACGCATGGCGAGCTGCTCGCTCGGCATTTCCATACTGAACACCGCGACCGGCAATTCTTCTTTGATGGCGGCGTGCTGCGCGATGTTGATGGCAAACGCGGTCTTACCCATCGATGGTCGGCCGGCGATGATCACGAGGTCAGACTTCTGCAGACCCGAGGTCATGTTGTCGAGTTCGAAAAAGCCGGTTGCGACACCGGTGATGGGATTGTCGCGCTGGAACAGCATGTCGATGCGGTCCAGCGCGTCGACCAGCAGGTCTTTCAACGGCCGAAAGCCGCGCCGGCCTTTCGATTCGCGCTCAGCGATTTCGAACACCAGGCTCTCGGCGAGATCGAGCAGTTCGTCGGGATTGCGACCTTCGGTGCGAAAGGCGCTCTCGGCTATCTGCGTGCCGGCGCTGATCAGACCGCGCAGAATGGAGCGCTGCCGCACGATGTCGGCATAGGCGGCGATGTTGGCGGCGCTGGGCGTGTTTTCGGCAAGTTGGCCGAGATAGGCCATGCCGCCGACGTCCGACAACTGCTCGTGGCTGCGCAGCCACTCGGCGAGCGTGACCACGTCAAACGGCTTGCTGTCGTTGGCGAGCATCTCGACCGCGCGGAAGATGCTGGCAT
>CAMCBY010000055.1 GCA_945873015.1 Klebsiella pneumoniae | reverse complement strand
ATGCACGATGTCATCACCGCTGCCGCCGATCACGGTCTGACTGGCATTACCAAGCGTAAACGTGTTGCCACCATCGGCCAGACGATAGGCTTCAATCTCCTGCGCACCGGTCACCACACCAGCATCGACCAGCGTCACAAAATTGCTGCCGGCAGCACTGCCAAGCAAAGCGTTGCCGGCAATATTGGTCGTGAGATCGACATTGCTCGCAATCGTGATGGTATCGATATCCGTCAGCACTGCGGTCAGTTGCATACTGCTCTGGATATTGAGCACATCGTGGCCGCCACCACCTGTCAGTGTACCGGTCACACTGGTCAGTGCATCGCTGTTGAAAACGTCATCGCCGCTGCCGCCGGTAACGTTCTGCGCGCTCGCACCCAAGGTGAAATCATTGCCACCCGCGGCCAGATGATAGGTCTCGACGGCGGCCGCGCCGGTCAGAACGCCGGCGTCGGTCAGCGTCACGCTGTTGGTGCCGATGGCGGTGCCGATGAGATTGGCCGTCGCGATATTGGTGGTCAGATCGACCCCGGCAGCGAGGCTCACGGCGTCAATGTTATTGAGCGTCGCGGTCAGAGTTGTATCGTTGTCGATAGCAAGGATGTCGTCACCGCTGACGCCATCGAGGATGCCGCTCAGACTGCTCTGGGTGCCGCTGCGGAAAGTATCGTCGCCACTGGCACCGACCACGTTCTGTGCCGCCGCGCCCAGCGTGAAGGTGTTGGTGCCGGCCGCCAGTTGATAGATTTCAACCTGAGCCGCGCCGCTGGTCGTGCCGGCATCGGTGAGGGTGACGGTATTGCTGCCGGTGGCATTACCGAGCAGCGCGTTCTGTGCAACGGTCATGCTGGCATTGACGTCGGCCGCGAGCGCGATCGTTTCCACCGCGCTCAAGGTCGCCGCACTCAAGTCGGTGGCGGTGGTCTCGATCACCAGCGTGTCAGTGCCGCCACCGAGTGCAAGCGTGCCGCTCAAAGTGGTCAAGGCATCGCTGTGTACGGTGTCGTTACCGCTGCCACCCGTGACGTTCTGCCCTTGTGCGCCGAGGGTGAACTGATTGACGCCATTGGCGAGGCGATAGGTTTCGACAGCCGCCGCCCCGCTTGCGGTACCGGCAGCGGCCAAGGTCACGGTGTTGGTGCCGGCTGCACTGTCCAACAGCGCGTTCTGAGCGATGGAGAGCGTCGCATCGACGTTATTGCCGAGCGCCACATGTTCGACGTCGGTCAGTGTCGCAGCGGCGAGATTGGTGTTGGTGGTGGTCACCAGCACAGTGTCGTCACCCGCGCCAAGGGCGAGCGTACCGGTCACGGTGGTGGACACGCCGGTGCGCACGGTGTCATCGCCGGAGCCCGTCACCACCGAGGTGGTCTGGGCGCCCATGAGCACATCGAGGGTGCCATCGGCGGCAGCGCCGTCGAGATTCTCGAAGTTCCTGTAGACGCCGAGGCTGTCGACCTGGTCGTTATTTCCCGTCACTGAAAAATTGACGGTGAGTGCGCCTGCGCCCGCACCGACCTCGAGTTTGTCGACACCCGCTCCGGCATCGACGATATCGGCGTCGCTGCTGTAGACGATGGTGTCCGCGCCGCTGCCGGTCGTAATACGATCGTCACCGCCACCGGCATCGACCCGTACGCCGCCGCTGGCGTTGGTGGCCGTGATGATGTCGGCGCCACTGCCGGTCACAATACGGTTGGTGGTGGCCGCGCTGGTGACGGTCACCGCGCCACTGGCGGTGCTGGCGTCGAGATTCTCAAACGCTTTGTACGCGCCGGTCTCGGCGGCGACGTTATCCGCCGCCGCACCGAAATTGAAGGTCTTGGCGGTGCTGCCGGTGTATTGCAGGGTATCGATGCCGGTACCGCCGTCGACCAGCGTCCCGGCCGCGCTCAGCGCGCGATAAAGAAAGGTATCCGCGCCGGCTTGCAGAAGGATCTGATCGCCCGCAGTCAAAGCGCCGTTGACCGTGTCCGAACCGCCGCCGGCGTTGATGACATCCTTACCGGTGCCGAGCGTGATGGTGTCGTTGAATGCCGAACCGGTAACGGTGTTGGTACCATTGCCGGCGTTGATGACGACGCCCTGCGTGGCCGCCGCGACATTGATGACGTCGGCACCGCGACCAGTCACCACCAGGGTGGTCAGCGCTACGCCGGTTACGGTCAACGCGCCGCTCGCCGCCGCGCCGCTGACGTTTTCAAAATTCTTGTAGCTGCCAGCCAGCGTGCCATTGTCATCGCTGGTGGAGAAGTTGAAGGTCTGCGCTGCCGAGCCGCGCACCATCAGGGTATCGGAACCCGCGCCACCATCGACCGTCACCGCAATTGCGGCGGTCGGCAGTGTGACGGTGTCGTCGCCACCATCCAACAGCACACGATCGCCGACACTCAAGTTGCCGCGCACGACATCGTTGCCGCCGCCACCACGAATGTTGTCGATGCCTGCGCCGAGCGTGATGCTGTCGTCGCCGGCACCGCCGGTGATGGTGTTATTGCCCGTGCCGGCGCTGATGCTCACGCCCGCCACCGCAGCAGCGACGTTGATGACGTCGTTGCCTGCACCGGTGGTGACAGCGGTCGTGCCGGCCACGCCGGTAAAGGTCACCGCACCGCTGGCGTTCGCAGCCGACAGATTCTCGAACTCGGTGTAACGGCTGTTGGTGGCGAGATTGATGGTGGCCGCGCCACCGCTATGGAGCAGCGTATCGACATCGGCTCCGCCGCTTAAAGCACCGACGGCGTTAGTGGCAAACGTTGCGGTATCGTTACCCGCACCGAGCGTGATGTCGTCGCCATTGCCTGGCGCACCGATCAGCACATCGTTACCGCTGCCGGTATCGACCTGATCGGCGCCGCTGCCGAGGATGACGGTATCCGCGCCGCTGCCGGTGGCAATGACGCTGCCGGCGGCATTGGCGGTGACGGTCAGGTTCTTGTCCCACGCGCTGCCATCGAGGTTTTCAAAGTTCTGCCACGACGCACCGGCCGGAGCGCCGCTGGTGACCTGATTGGCATTGCTGGCCGCGAGATTGATAGTCAACGCGGCACTGGCGTCGGGCGCGGACAACTTCTCGGGATCGAGTTCGAGGGTATCGCGGCCCGCACCGGCGTTAACGCTTGCGACGGTGTTGCGATAGGCGATGGTGTCGTCGCCGCTGCCGGTCTGCACCAGCGTGCTGCCGCTGGCGAGACTCACCGTCATGGCGCCGCTCGCGCCGCTCGCATCGAGATTCTCGAAATTGCTGAGATTGGCCGAGGTCTCGGGCGCATTGTCGCCCGGCACGTGGAAATCGAAGCGCAGCGCAGTGCTGCCACTCACCACCAGGGTGTCAGTGCCGTCGCCGCCGTTAACGCTGGCCGCTGCGTCGCTGAGGGTGATGCTGTCGTTGCCGTCGCCGAGCAGGATGTCATCGCCGGCGCTCCAGGCACCTTGCACCTGGTCATTGCCGTCGCCGGCATCAACCACGTCGAGCCCCACGCCGAGCGTGATGCTGTCGTTCGCCGAGCCGCTCAACAGGGTGCCGCCCGCGCTGCTGGCTGTGACGGTCATGACTCCCGTGGCGGCCTGCGCATCGAGGTTCTCGAAATTGCTGTACTCGACCGTGGGCGAGCCACTGGTGACCTGCTGCCCGACCTGCGAGAAATCGATGGTCAGCGCGTTGCTGCCTTCCACCAGCAGAGTGTCCTGCCCCGTTCCACCATCGACCGTGGCATTACCGAGCACCGACTTCAGCAGGAACACTTCGTTCGTGCCGTCGCCGAGCGCAATGGCATCGCCGTCGGCAAGGTCGAAACTGAACGTCTTGCTGCCATCCAGCGGGCCATCGCTGTTCTCGGCGTGCAGCACCAGTTCGAAGGTGCCAAAGAAACCGGCGGTCGGAAAGAACGCGAGATTGGCCAACGAGGTGGTCAGTTCCTCGGCCGTTCCGATCAGCAGATATTGGCCGAGGCCAAGCGCGTTGAGGGTGACGTTGCCGCTCGAGGCCGGCAGATAATCGAGCGCGCCGGCATCCGGATTGATTCCCATCAGAATCGCGATGGTGCCGCTGCCCGAGACCACCATATCGGTCAGGTCTAAAAAGGAGGTGCGGTACTGTTCGTCGGTGGTCAGATTGGTCAGTGTCGGCGTGGCCATGACAAAACGTCTCCCAATTAATTGCAGGCGGCAGAATGCCGCTGCGACTATCCCTGAGCCGAGATAGCGGCTGTACGCGCTTGAGGGTTGAATTGAAAGCAGGCGACCGACCGTGAATCCCCCCGGGTCAGCCTCTGCCAGTGTGGTGTTTCGGCACTTCGTGGCCCGCCATCGCGGGCGGGCCACGGCACGCCAAGCGTGGCAGAATAGCGGTAGTGCCCAGCAAGTAATTCCATGAGTCGGTCCGTGTACTCAATCAAGACTATGTGCCAGCGCCGAATTTCCAGTGGGCGCGACCTGCGGGAACCAGCGTGAACGACACCAGCAACAGCCCGGCACGCGGGCATCTGTTCGTGGTCTCGGCCCCGTCCGGCGGCGGCAAGACCTCGTTGGTACGTGCCCTGCTCGACCGTGCGGGCGACCTGCGCGTGTCGACCTCCCATACCACCCGCGCCCGACGCAGCGGCGAGCAGGACGGTATCGACTACCATTTCGTCGGGCAGGACGAGTTCCAGGTGATGGTCGAGGCCGGCGAGTTCCTCGAGCACGCACGGGTGTTCGATCATTATTACGGCACAGCCCGCGCGCCCGTCAGCGCGCGCTTGGCGGCCGGCGAGGACGTTATCCTCGAGATCGACTGGCAAGGTGCCCGCAGTATCCGCGCTACGCTCCCCGAGACCATTTCGATATTCATCCTTCCGCCCTCCATCGAAGAATTGGAGCGACGCCTGAACAACCGCGGTGACAAGGCTGAAACCATCGTGCGCCGCATGCGCGACGCGGTCAACGAAATGTCACATTTCGGCGAATACGACTACCTGGTCATCAACGACGAATTCGAGCAGGCGGTCGCCGCCCTGGTCGCCATCGTCACGGCCGCGCGGCTGCGACGTACGGTCCAGGTTCAGCGTCATGCCGACATGCTGAGCCGGCTCGTGGCGCCGTGAGGGTCGCTTTGTTATCATCGCCGGCCCAAGATTTCCATCCGCCACAGGATTTGCCTCATGGCCCGCGTCACCGTCGAAGATTGCCTGTCCGCCGTCGATAACCGTTTTGACCTCGTGCTGGTCGCCAGCCGCCGCGCTCGCCAGATCGCGATGGGTGCCCACCCGCTGGTCGATCCCGAGAACGACAAACCCACCGTGGTCGCCCTGCGCGAAATCGCCGCTGGCCTCATGAACCTCGAAATCCTCGATGAGATCGACGCCAAAGAGCGCGCCGCCGAGGAATACGAAATGGCCGCCGAGTTTGCCGAACAGCAGGTCGCCGCGACCGAACCCGACAGCGATTTCTGACGGGCGCGTCCCGTCACCCACCGCGCTCGAAGCAACCACGGGCGGACGATGTATCACGGGACACCGCCCATGCCTTCTGAACTCCATGCGTGGCAACAGCCGCGCGGAGCCAGCGCGTGAGTACCCCGACCCTTCAATTCGAAGCGCCGCCGCTGCGCATCGATGACCTGTGCCGCCGGATTCGTGCCTATCTGACGCCCGATCAAATCAAGGACGTGCGACGCGCCTACCGCTTCGGTGCCGACGCCCACGAAGGGCAGACCCGCAAGAGCGGCGAACCCTATATCCAGCACCCGCTCGCGGTGGCCGGCATCCTCGCCGACATGCACATGGACCACGAGACTTTGATCGCGGCCATGCTGCACGATGTGATCGAAGACTCGCTGGTACCGAAAGAAGAAATCGCCGGGCAGTTCGGCGGCGAAGTGGCGGACATCGTCGATGGCCTGTCAAAGCTGACCCAGATCGAGTTCGAATCTCACGCCGAAGCCCAGGCGCAGAACTTTCAGAAGATGTTGATGGCGATGGCCGACGACATCCGCGTGATTCTGGTCAAACTCGCCGATCGTCTGCACAACATGCGTACCCTCGGAGCGCTGCGTCCCGACAAGCGCCGCCGCATTGCGCGCGAGACCCTCGATATCTACGCGCCCATCGCCCAGCGTTTAGGCATGAACGCGATACGTCTGGAACTCGAGGAACTCGGCTTCCAGGCGCTTTATCCGCAGCGCCACGACGTCTTGAAACGTTTCGTTCAGAAGATTCGCGGCAACCGCAGCGAAGTCGTCACCAAAATCAAGAACCGCATCAAGCGTCACCTGCGTCAGGAAGAACTGGTTGCCCATGTCGCCGGGCGCGAAAAACACCTGTACAGCATCTATCGCAAGATGCGTCAGAAACATCTGCATCTGACCGAGGTGCACGATGTCTATGCGTTTCGCATCATCGTCGATTCGGTCGATACCTGTTACCGCACGCTGGGCGTCATTCACGGCCTGTATAAACCGGTACCCGGCACCTTCAAGGACTACATCGCGATCCCCAAGGCCAACGGTTACCAGTCACTGCACACCGTGCTGTTCGGGCCTTTCGGCGTACCGCTGGAAGTGCAGATCCGCACCAATGAAATGGATCACGTGGCCGAGGCGGGTATTGCCGCGCACTGGTTGTACAAAACCGGCGAAAGCGCCGCAAAAAGTGCACACAAACGCGCACGCGACTGGCTGCGCGGCGTCATTGAACTGCAGCGGCGTGCGGGCAATTCCCAGGAATTCCTCGAGAACGTCAAAGTCGATTTGTTTCCCGACGAGGTCTACGTGTTCACGCCCAAGGGCGCGATCATGGAAATGCCGCGCGGCGCGACCGCGATTGACATGGCCTATGCGATTCACACCGACATCGGCAATAAATGTGTGGGCTGCCGTATCAATCGCCGTCTGGCGCCGCTGCGCACGCGACTCAAAACCGGCGACACCGTCGAGATTGTGACCGCGCCCGGCGCACGACCGAATCCCGCCTGGCTCAATTTTGTGGTGACGGGCAAGGCGCGCGCCAACATTCGCCACTTTCTGAAGAATCTGCACGAGGACGAAGCGGGCGTACTCGGCAAACGTATGCTCAATCGCGAACTCGAGAACTTTGCGAGTTCCATCGACGCGCTCGATCCGGCGCGCGTGCGCGCCGCACTGGCCAGCTTCAACCTGAAGTCGATGGAAGAACTGCTGGCCAATATCGGTCTGGGTGTGCGTCCTGCCCCGCTGGTCGCGCGCGCCCTGGTCAGCAGCGTCGCCGAAGACAAACTCGAAAGGCCGGTCAGACGCGGCACACCGGGGGAATCGCCTGGCCCGCTGCTGATCCACGGCACCGAAGGCATGGTAGTGACCATCCCCAAGTGCTGCTATCCCATTCCCGGCGACCCGATCATGGGCTTCATCACTGCCGGCCGTGGTATCGTCATCCATCATCCCTCGTGCAAAAACGTGATCGAGTTTCGCAGCGCACCCGATCGCTGGGTGGATGTCGAATGGGCGCCGGATCTGGATCGTGAGTTCAGCGTGGAAATCGTCATCGATGTCATCAATCAGCGCGGCGTGCTCGCCACCATCGCGGCCGGCTGCGCCGATCAGAATGCCAATATCGAGGCGATAGAAATCGTCGAACGCGACGAACATTCTTCGACCATGCGACTCACCATCGGCGTGCACCACCGCAAGCATCTGGCCGACGTGATCCGCACTCTACGTAACTTCGACACCGTGTCGCGCGTGCATCGCAAGCGCGCCTGAAGCAGGAATCAGCCCATGAATAAACAGGCCATCGTCACCAGTGACGCACCATCCGCCATCGGCACCTATTCGCAGGGCATCGTCAGCGGCGACACCATTTACCTGTCTGGCCAGATCCCGCTCGACCCGCACAGCGGGCAGATGATCGAGGGCGCCATGCGTGCCCAGATCGAACGCGTGTTCGACAATCTGGTGGCGGTTGCCAAAGCCGCCGATGCAACGCTCGACGATTGTGTGAAGCTCAATGTGTTTCTGACCGATCTTGCGCACTTCGCGCTGGTCAACGAAGTGATGGCCACCTATTTCAACCAGCCTTATCCGGCGCGTGCCGCGATCGGCGTAGCGTCGTTGCCACGCGGCGCGGCGGTCGAAATGGACGCCATTCTCGTCCGTCACCGCTAAGCCGCGCCGCGCGCTCACGCCGCTCGCCGTGGCCAGCCCGATTGCGCTGGATGAGCCGGTGACGCGCCTCAATGGCGTCGGCGAAAAAGTGGCCGAGCATCTCACCAAGTTGCGTATTGCACGTATCGGTGACCTGCTCTTTCATCTGCCACTCCGCTATCAGGACCGTACCCGTCTGACGCCGATAGGTGCGTTGCGTTTCGGACGCGAAGCACAAGTCGAAGGGGTGATCGAAGTCGCTCAGATCGTATTCGGACGACGTCGCGCGCTGGTGGTGCGTATTGCCGATGGCAGTGGCGCGATTAATCTGCGTTTTTTCCATTTCAACAGTGCGCAACAACAACGTCTCGCGGTCGGGCGGCGTGTGCGTTGTTTTGCTGAAGTCAGGCGTGGCCCGAATTCCCTGGAGATGGTGCATCCCGAGTGCCAGGTGCTGGCAGGCGACGACCCGCTGGCGGTGGATGCCGAACTGACGCCCATCTATCCGACCACCGAAGGCCTGCAACAGAATCGTCTGCGCCACCTGACCAATCAGGCGCTGGCCTTGCTGGCGTCCGCCGATGACGATACGCGCGAACTGCTGCCGGCCGAGATTCTCAAACGCCTCGCGCTGCCATCCTTGCGTGACGCGCTCGAATTTGTGCATCGACCGCCGCCCGATGCGGATATCGACATGCTGTCGGAGTCGAGCCACCCGGCCCAACGCCGGCTGGTGTTCGAAGAACTGCTCGCCTATCAATTGAGTCTGAAGCGCCTGCGCGAACAGGCACGCGACTTCGCTGCCCCGAGCGTCACTTCGCGCATATTTCAGCAGCGTTTGCTGGCCGGTTTTGGTTTCACCCTGACCGGTGCACAACAGCGTGTCATCGCTGAAGTGGAGGACGACCTCGCGCGCGGTTTGCCGATGTTACGTCTGTTGCAGGGCGATGTTGGCGCCGGCAAAACCGCGGTGGCGGCGGCGGTCGCGGCGAACATGCTCGAAGCGGGTTACCAGGTGGCCTTGATGGCACCGACCGAACTGCTGGCCGAACAACATGCGACCACCCTGCGCCGCTGGTTTGAGCCGCTGGGTATCGAGACCATGCTGTTGACCAGTCGTCTCAGCAAAAGCCAGCGCAAGCCACTCCATGCGCGTCTTGCAAGCGATACACCGGCGCTCGCGGTCGGGACCCACGCGCTGTTTCAGCAGGATGTGCAATACGGGCGGCTCGGGCTCATCATTGTCGATGAACAGCATCGTTTTGGCGTCGAACAACGTCTGGCGCTGCGCGATAAGGGCGCGCGCGATGGTTTTCGTCCGCATCAGTTGATCATGACGGCGACACCGATACCACGCACCCTCGCCATGAGCGCTTACGCCGATCTCGATGTGTCGATTCTTGATGAACTGCCGCCCAACCGAAAGCCGGTGCGCACGGTGGTGCTCGCCGAGAGCAAACGCGCCGACATTGTCGCGCGTATTGCCGAGATGGTGCGTGAAGGTCGGCAGGTGTATTGGGTGTGTCCGCTCATCGATGAGTCCGATGTGCTTGAGCATCAGGCCGCCACCGATACGGCCCTGCAACTTGCGGCGGCTCTGCCCGATGTCGCGGTCGGACTGGTGCACGGTCGCCTGCCGGACAAGGACAAGGATGCCCAGATGGCAGCCTTCGCGCGTGGCGAAACGGCCCTGCTGGTGGCCACCACAGTGATTGAAGTCGGCGTCGACGTACCAAACGCCAGCCTCATGGTGATCGAAAACGCCGAGCGCCTCGGGCTCTCGCAGTTGCACCAGTTGCGCGGGCGTGTCGGGCGCGGTTCACAACACGCCGATTGTGTGTTGCTGTACAAACCACCCCTGTCGCAGATGGCGCGCAAGCGTCTGGAAACCATGCGTGCGACCACCGATGGTTTCGTGATTGCTGACCGGGATCTGGAATTGCGCGGCCCGGGCGAACTGCTCGGCACGCGCCAGACCGGCATCGCACAATTCCGCATCGCCGATCTTGTACGTGATGCCGCGCAACTGCGCGATGTGCAGGCCACCGCCACCACCGTGCTCAACGACTACCCACAACTGGTGGACCGTCTGGTGCAACGCTGGCTGGCCGACAAGGTGGAGTACGCCAACGTATGAACAGCGTTCGGCCCCACGCCACCCCGCGCGGCGCCCGTCCCGATTGGCGGCAGCGTCTCGGCCACTACGCCCGGCTCGCACGCCTGCACCGGCCGATAGGCATCCTGTTGCTGCTGTGGCCGATGTTATGGGCGCTGTGGATAGCCGCGGCCGGCGTACCGAAACTCGACGTTCTGATTATCTTCGTGCTTGGCACCGTGGTGATGCGGTCGGCCGGCTGCGTCATCAACGACTACGCGGATAGAAACTTCGATGGCCACGTCGAACGCACCAAAGACCGACCGTTGCCCGCCGGCGTGGTGACACCACGCGAAGCGCTGCTGGTGTTCGCGGTATTGCTGACCATCGCCCTCGGCCTGGTGCTCGCCACCAATCGCATCACTATCTTGATGGCGTTTGGCGGCGCGGCACTCGCCATCACCTATCCCTTCGCCAAACGTTATACGTCTTTGCCCCAGGTGCATCTGGGTGCCGCTTTTGGCTGGGCTGTGCCGATGGCATTTGCCGCGCAGACCGGTGCGCTGTCGCCGATGGCGTGGTTGTTGTTCAGCACTGCGGTGCTGTGGGCGGTGATCTACGACACGCAGTACGCGATGGTCGACCGTGATGACGACCTGCGCCTCGGTATTCGCTCGACCGCTATCCTGTTCGCCCATTCTGATCGCACCATCATTGCGGGGCTGCAATGTCTCATGCTGTCCAATCTGTATCTCATCGGCCGTCGGGCCGAACTTGGCTGGCCCTACGATGGCGCACTGCTGGTGGCCGCCGCGTTATTCATTTACCAGCAGTACCTCATTCGTGATCGCAGTCGCGTCGGTTGTTTCGCGGCATTCCTCAACAACAACTGGGTCGGTGGCGTGGTGTTCGCTGGCGTGCTGTTGTCCTATCCGCCGGTCAGCCTGTGGTTCAACTGAAGAACTCCAGGAAGTTCTGATTAAGTGTAGCGAGCATGGCCGCGCGCCAGGAGCCGCGCAGAGAGCGACGAGACATATCAGATAGATAGGCGAGGAGCGAGCGAGCACGCGACACCGCGCGCGGCCAGCTTTGTCACTTAATCAGAGCTTCCTCTAATCCCGCACGGCAGGTGCGTGTATAAGCTGCGGTGTTTGAATTTTTGAGCCTCGTCACAGACAATTGCGCAACGGGCCAAGCGTCGTATGCCTGCATAATCAACACCATTTGGGAGGACTTCATCATGAATCCACTGGAAACCATTCAGGGGACTGTCATCGCCGGCGTCGTGCTGGCTGTGATTCTGGCCATCGCAGCCAAAGCTATCGCCGGCGCCTGATCGGGCCCGCGACATACCTACAACTATACGAACCCGGGAGCTGGAATCATGGCAATTATGATGATCGACCGCTGGCTGCATCTCGTCGCCGGCGTGATGTGGATTGGTCTTCTCTACTACTTCAATTTTGTGCAGGTGCCAGCGATGGCCGCCGCCAATGCGGACAAAGATGGTCCCGGGCCGGCAGCCATTGGCAAATACGTCGCGCCGCGTGCGCTGTTCTGGTTCCGCTGGGCCGCCTTGGTGACTTGGACGACCGGTGCCATTTTCCTCGCCACCGCGCCGCAGTACTCCTTGCATGGTGCTTTCACCCTCGGTGTCGGCGCACACAATGCAAGCCTCACTGCCATCGGTTTCGGCTCGTGGCTGGGCACCATCATGTTGCTCAACGTATGGGGTCTCATCTGGCCGAATCAGAAGAAGATTCTGGGTATCGTGCCGGCTACCGATGCCGAGAAAGCGACCGCACGGCGTGTCGCCTTCCTCGCCTCGCGGACCAACACCATGCTTTCCATTCCGATGCTGATGTTCATGCAGGCAGGCGCGCACGGCATTCCGTTCTGAGCGGTATCGCGGTGTAGAACAGAAAAAGCCCGGCTGGTCCGGGCTTTTTTTTGTTTTGCCTTTAGCCAGTCAATCGCCTACTTTCGGTGCTCGATAAGAATCAAATCAAAGAAGGAGGTATCCATGGATATCGGCATCATCATGTTTCCGACTGACACGGCCATTCAGCCCGTCGCTTTGGCCAAGGCCTGCGAAGAACGCGGCTTCGAGTCGCTGTGGTTCCCCGAACACAGCCATATTCCCACCAGCCGCGAGACGCCGTGGGGCGGACGCGCCGGCGCACCGCCGTTGCCGGAAGAATACTGGCGCACCCATGATCAATTCGTAGCGTTTGCCGCCTGCGCGGCAGTCACCAGCAAATTGCGTCTCGGCACCGGCATTACGCTGGTCGCCCAGCGCGATCCGATCTGGCTGGCCAAGGAAGTCGCCAGCCTCGACATGATTTCCGGCGGTCGTTTCGAACTCGGCATCGGCTACGGCTGGTGTGTCGAAGAAATGCGTAATCACAAGCTCGATTTCAAGCAACGCCGCGAGATCCTGCGCGACAACATGTTGCTGATGCGCGAACTGTGGACCAAAGAAGAAGCCAGTTACACCGGCGGACATATCAATTTTGAGAAGAGCTGGGCCTATCCCAAACCGACCCAGAAACCCTATCCGCCGATCGTGATGGGCGGCGCCGCCGGTCCGAAGACCGCCGACCATATCGCCGAGTTCTGCACCGGCTGGATGCCTATCGGTGGCATGTATGATTTCGACGGCGGTCTGAAGGAAGTGCACGCAGCCTGTAAGCGTCGCGGTCGTGACCCGTCC
>CAMCBY010000054.1 GCA_945873015.1 Klebsiella pneumoniae | reverse complement strand
AACAGGCGCTTAAGGTCGCGCTCGCCCGTCGCGAGGTTGCTGAAACGATGGAGCGCAAGCAGCACTGAACGCTCTGCATCCTGCCCGATCTCGGACAATACCTTGAGTTCTATGGCCGACAAGGACTCGGCAATATCGAGCGTTGATTCGACGTCGTCCAACTGCGAGTGGGGGACCGGCACCTCATTGGCGATGTGAATGCTCAGCACGATGGGTCTGGCCGGATTGCCGAACAAAAGTGCATCGCCGTCGGTGAGTGCCACCCGACGATGCTCACCGGCAACTCGCTGCAGCACCGTTCCTCTGCGCAGCAGTGAGCCATTGGTGCTGCGCAGATCCTGATAGAGGACCCCGGCGGGGGTGCATTGGATCTCGCCGTGATGACTTGAAACGGTGCCGTTGGCGATCACCACATCGTTCTGATGCTGACGACCGATACGAATAGTGGCCTGATGGAACTCGCGCTCTTCAGCGCTGCCGTCGTCCGCAACTAAAGTGAGCACCAAAGTCGGCACGGCGACATCACCACGCAGGTGCTTGGCCGGGGCGCTGAAATGGGCGGGCGTGCGAGCCATGCAGAGAGCCGTGATGAGGACGACGTTGTCCTATGCCATAGCTAACACGGCGGCTGGCGGCTCATTGTGATTCAGTTCGCAGTGCTCTCAAGATTCTGCTGGTCGGTGGCAGACAATGGTCGGCGTGTGGGCTGCAATGACGTTCATTTTCATCCAGTCGAGCCGCGCAGCTTTCGACTCAGTGTCAGTGCGCAGTTTTGAGTGAGATGCGAGGTATCTGAGCGGCAGCAGCGACCGCCTGGATTCGCTCTGCAGTCCTGCCGCGCGCGCATCGACCTGCGACGATTCGATTTTAATGGCGGCGGGTCAATCGTAGCCCCCACGCTTGACCCGCCCCGCTTTTGATGTCGCTGTCGACGCGCGCCATAAAGCGCGCGCGACAGCCTTGAACGGCGCCGCGAACTAGCGGCGCTTGGCCTTCGGTTTGGCCGATGATTTGGCCGCTGCTTTGGCCTTCGACTTCGGTTCGCTGAAATAGCTGCGCGGATTGTTGACCATCAAGGTTTCGATGGTCGATTCCGGCACGCCTGCCTTGCGTAGCGCCGGCAGGATGTTGCGCGAGATATGCGCCATGTTCCAGTTCGGCGAAGCGGCAATCATGCCGTCCAACGCACCGGTGTCACGGCCACGCCAACATTCCACCGAATCATGCGCCATCATGATGCGGTCATAACCGACGCTCAGCAGGCCAATCAGCGCCGCCAGGCGCATCTTGTCCGAGCAGATAGCCTCGATGCCGAAACGATCAAAACCCAGCCACGCACCACGCTCGAGGATGTCAAAGTAATAACGCATGTCACCCACACCGCAGGCGTGGCCGATCAGTACTTTATTAAAGTCGACTTTCTCTTCGTCGAACACGTCGAGCGTTTCACGACCGAAAGGTTCGAATTCGTCGTTGTGACACAGGATCGGCGCACCGGTAGCCTTGCTGGCACGCGCGGCGGCACGCAGACACTTGATCTCGACATCCTTGATGCCAGCCCCAGGCGGCGTCACACCGTGAATGCCACCTGACGCGGTCTTGATGATGCCGGCCTTGATACCGGTCGTGCCGATACCTTGCTCGATCTCGCGCACGTAGACCTCGGCGATACCATCGACATCCATCAAACGGAAGTGCATCGGAATGCCCAGAGCGTCGTTGTAGAGGCCCGTGGCAATCACCACCTGCACGCCGGATTTTTCCGACATCTCAGCGGCGAACAATGGATCGCGACCGAGTTCCATCGGGCAGGGATCGACGATGCTGCGGATGCCGAGCTCGCGGATCTCCTTCAAGCGTTTGACCACACGCACGCCGTCCTTCTTGCGGTCGAAGTCCTGATAGTCGAGTTCCCAGCCCGGCCAGCCAATGCCAAGGTGCTCATGGATAAGCGTGGAGCCGAGATCCTCCACTTTGATTGGGCCCAGAACAGAATTAATTGCCATAGTGTCTCCCCCTGAAAATCGATTGGATGTTGCGCCGGGCATGACGCCGGCCACGCCTGCGATGGTGCCTCAGCGCGCGGCAGGGTGCCAGCGCAGGGCGCAGCGGAATCATGCACGCCGGTCACTTGTGCCATGTGGCCGTGGCCGACCGCCGCCGCCACGTACCGGCCAGAGGCCGCGCGCAGCCTCATTGCACCGTCGGGTCCCCGGCCTCCCACGCGGTTGTGCTCGAAGATGCGGCATCGAGCAGGGTGCGCACCCGCCGCAGGAGATGCTGCGGATGGAAGGGCTTGAGCAACAGGCCATCGCCGCTGCGCAATGACTGGCTGAGCTCGGCATCGGCGTAGCCGGTCATGAACAATATCGGAACCGGCGCACCGAACTCGGCCAGCCGCTGTGCGATCTGCGGGCCTTTCATGCGCGGCATGACCACATCACACAGCAACAGGTCGATGGCACCGTGATGCGCATGAAAAACCTCCAGCGCGGCGACGCCATCACTCGCTTCAAGCACTGCATAACCGGCTTCCGCAAGCACATGCCGGCACAACTCCCGCACCGACGGCTGATCTTCCACGACCAGGATGGCCTCGCTGCCATTCACTGATACCGGCGGTGCGACCGCCATCGCCACCGGCGTGACTTGAGGCGATGCGAACGGCAGATAGAGCCGCACGCAGGTGCCGGCACCCGGCGCGCTGGTCATTTCGATATGACCGCCGGACTGCGAAACAAAACCATGCACCATTGCCAGTCCAAGTCCGGTGCCGCGCCCCGTCGGTTTGGTGGTAAAGAACGGGTCGAATACCCGTGCGCGGGTGTTGTCGTCCATGCCATGCCCCTCATCACGCACCGTGATCAGGGCGCAGGCAGCCGCGGACGCGGTTGCGGGCAAGTGCGCAGGCGCGAGCGGCCACTGGCTGGCGGACACGCTGATGTAAATACTGCCGCCATCGGGCATCGCATCGCGAGCATTGATCACGAGATTGGTCATGGCCTGTTCGAACTGCCCACGATCGATGCGGACCGGCGCGGGCAATGCACCAGTCTCAACCATCAGTTCAATGTCTTCACTGATCAAGGGCCGCACAAATCGTCGCCACGCTGCCAGGCAACTGTCGAGCGCGACGGGCTCGGGTTTGAGTACCTGCTGACGACTGAAGGCAAGTAACTGGCCGGTGAGTGCCGCCGCACGTTCACCGCCGGCAAGAATTTCCGCAAGCGCATCACGATTCGGATCGTCCGACGCCATACGCGCCAGCGCCATCTCGCTGTGACCAAGAATAATCATCAGAAGATTATTGAACTCATGGGCGATACCACCCGCGAGCAAACCGACCGCCTCGCGCTTCTGTGCCTGGCGCAGTTGTTCCTCGAAGTGCTGTCTCTCGCTGATATCGCGCACCACCGAGACAGCCTACCAACGACCATCCTGCTTGAATCGCCTGCCGCGTACTTCGACCGGAATCTCGCTGCCGTCCTTGCGTCGAAAACGGGTGTGCAAGGTCACACTCGCGTTTTCGCTCAACTGCAGGGATATCGATTCCAGCGTCTCGGCGGTCACTTGCAGGTCGAACAAGTCCGGCGTCTGGCCGATGAGTTCGTCGCGGCTGTAGCCGAGTGCTTCGCAGGCCGCACGATTGAGATCGATAATTCGACCATCGCTTTCGTGCAGCATCACGGCGTCCAACGCGTGATCGAGTGTCGCACGGTAGCGCGCTTCGCTGACACGCAACTCGGCTTCTGCGTGGCGCAGTTCGGTGACGTCCTGCGCCGTGCCGAACCAGCGCTGGGGTAACGCCCGCTCATCGCGGTCCATGCCTTCGCCGCGCACCCGCACATGACGAATCTCCCCGTCATCCATGAGCAGCCGATAATCAAGCGCGTAGGGCAGCCCCTCTTGCAGACTGGCCTCCGCGGCGGTACACACGCGCGCACGATCATCGGGATGCAGGCGGCTGCGCCACTCGCGACCAAAGCGGGTCACATCGCGCAGCGGCGCGTGATCGGCAAAGCCAAAAATCCGGCAGTACTCAGCCGAGGTACGCACAGCCTGTCCGGGCAAATCGATTTCCCAGTAGCCGAGATGAGCGATGCGTTCGGCCTGCGCCAGGCGGTGCTCGCTTTCTTGCAGCAAACGGTAGATATGCAGATTGCGCAAAACCGGCGCGAGGCGTTGAGCAATGTTTGCCAGCCTCTCGCATTCCTCGACCGACCAGGCCCGGTCATAGCTGCACTGGTGTAAACCGAGCACACAGGGAACGGCGCCGGGGGCTTGAATGGCGATGGCAAGTTGGGCGCGAATCTGGTGTTGGTTGCGCACTGGCGGCGCCACGCCGTGACCGGCCTCGATGTCGTCGCGCGTCGGCAGGCCGCTGGCCACCATCGCCATAAAACGTTGCACGGCAACCGCACTGAACAGCGCGCCGCGACCCCGTCCGGGGTAGCTCGGCATGGTGCGCTCGGCGTAGATCTGCCAGACCTCGGTCGAGGTCTGTGCCGGGCCGACCAGCCACGCGCGGTCACACTTGAACAGCGCCAGCAGTACCTCCAGCACTTCGTCGAGCATGACGCTGGGCGCGACAGGCTGCGCGATGGCGACATCGATGGCCGCCACCGCCTGCGCGTAGGCCGCCGCGCTGTCGCGCAATTGTGTGTCGGCGTGATCCACGCCGGTAGTTGAAGACCCGTCCTTTTGTCGCATTGGTTGCTAGCCCTCCCGGCAGGAACAATCCTGGCACCACATCCAACGTTACGTCATGGTCATGTCGGTAGAAAGATTTGCGTCGGCTGCCGCACTGAACGCCCCCGGCATCGAGTCGGTGTCACTGCGCTCACGCCTCTGTCATGTTGAATGACCAATATCACACCTGTTGAATCTCGATGACAACCGGGCGCGCCCGATTGTGGGGCAGACCGCCTCGCCGCCGGTTCGGAATGGCGGCAGAACTGTGTGACATTACCGTTCTCGCTCGTGCCACATCACATTTTGTCGGGGCAGGAGTAGCCTGTCAGGCCAGCCTTCAGGTCGTCGGCTTGAAGCTGGCGCAGCGGCGAGCGGGCGGAGCGCAACAATGCACCTCGTTTGCAGATGCAGCAGAGTATTCAATTCAGGATGTGTAGCCCACGTTGTGGGCAATACCAGTCAAGAGGAAAGGAGTTTCCATGAACCAATCAAGACTTTTCATCACCTCACTGCTGCTGGCTTTGGCCATGGTCAGTGGCGCTCAGGCACTGCCCGCCTACGATTCGGGCGGCGATTTCTCATCCAGCAACAATCCGAATGGCGCCTGGAGTTACGGCTACCAGACGACCTTGGGCGGCACGCTCAACCTCTATACCGACCTCGCCAACGTAGGTGGCCTTCTGATCTGGCGTTTTAATATCAATAACACCAGCACGCCGGGCGTCGCGTTTAATCCGAGCGGCACCGATATCACCTTTGCTTCGACCACCTGGCGGCCGGCCGAAACCTCATTACATCCCGGTCCGAATGGCGAGTTCAGCGTGTTGCGCTTTAACGCGCCTGAGACCAATGACTACACGCTCACTTCACTGTTCAACATGCGCAGCTTTGGCGGCACCAGTTCCACCGATGTGCATATCCTGCTCAATGGCGTCTCGCTGTTCAGTTCTTTCGTCACCGGCTTCAACGCCGAGACTGCGTTCAACGACTTGTTGACCCTTGCCCAAGGTGACCAACTTGATTTTGTGGTCGGCGATAACGGCAGCTTCTTTGGTGACACAACTGAAGTTCAGGCATCGCTCGCCGCCGTGCCGTTGCCAGCGGCAGTCTGGTTTTTCGGTTCAGCACTCGCAGGCCTCGGCCTGTTTCGACGCCGCATGACCTGAGTCTGCCGACCGCCTCTGGGCGAGAACCGCCGACCGGCGGTTCTTGTTTAATGGGCTGCGTTTGAACGCTCGTCGCGCTGCAATCGCAGCGCGAGCAGGTCGCGTTTGAGGCTGAGCTGCTGCGGCACATGAGCACCCATCGCCGCAAACCACTCCGCGTGCTGCTGCAGTTCCTGGTGCCAGGCATCGACATCAACGGCCGTCAAGGGTTCGAATTCGGCGCGCGTGACGGTGCTGCCCGACCAGTCGATGTCGTCATAGTCAGGTATCCAGCCGAGATCGGTTTCGCGCGCACTGGCGCGGCCGCGCACACGCTCGACTATCCACTTCAAGACCCGCATGTTCTCGCCGAAACCCGGCCACATGAACTCGCCGCGCTCATTCATACGAAACCAGTTGACGCAGAAGATGCGCGGCTTGTTGGTGACCTCGCGGCCCATCTTTAACCAATGATTAAAATAATCGCCGATGTGATAACCACAGAAAGGCAACATCGCAAACGGGTCACGCCGCACGATGCCCTGTTCTCCGACCGCCGCCGCCGTGGTCTCTGAACCAAGCGTCGCTGCCATATAGACCCCGAAGTTCCAGTTGAACGCTTCGTAGACCAGCGGCACGGTGGTGGCGCGACGGCCGCCGAAGATGAAGGCCGCTATCGGCACACCGGCCGGGTCTTCCCAATTCGGATCGATGGACGGGCATTGGCTCGCCGGCGCAGTAAAGCGCGAATTCGGATGGGCGGCTTTGCGACCGGTGGCCTCGGCTATCTCGGGCGTCCACTCCTGTCCCGTCCAGTCGATGAGATGGGCGGGCGCTTGTTTGGTCATGCCTTCCCACCACACATCGCCCTCGTCGGTCAGCGCGACATTGGTGAAGATGACGTTTTCTTTCAAGGTCGCGAGCGCGTTGTAATTGGTTTTCTCCGAGGTACCGGGCGCGACGCCGAAGAACCCTGCCTCGGGATTGATGGCATACAGCCGTCCATCCTTACCTGGTTTGATCCAGGCAATGTCGTCGCCCACCGTCGAAATCTTCCAGCCATTCAAGGCCTGCGGCGGAATCAACATCGCAAAATTGGTCTTGCCGCAGGCCGACGGAAACGCCGCCGCCACATAGGTCTTCTCACCCTGCGGACTCTCGACGCCGAGGATCAGCATGTGTTCGGCCAGCCAGCCTTCCTCGCGCGCCATGTTGGAGGCGATACGCAGTGCGAAGCACTTCTTGCCGAGCAAAGCGTTGCCGCCGTAACCCGAACCATAGGACCAGATCTCGCGCGTCGCGGGGAAATGCACGATGTATTTGGTGCTGCGATTGCACGGCCAGCGGCTGTCCACCTCACCCGCGGCGAGGGGTGCGCCGACCGAATGCACGCAGGGCACAAAACGTCCGTCACGACCGAGCACATCAAGCGCGGCACTGCCCATACGCGTCATGGTGCGCATGTTGACCACCACATACGGGCTGTCGGAGATCTCCACACCGATATGCGCGATGGGGCTGCCGAGCGGGCCCATCGAAAACGGAATGACGTAGAGGGTGCGGCCGGCCATACAGCCTGCGAACAATTCGCGCAGGGTGGCTTTCATCGCTAGCGGGTCTTGCCAGTTGTTGGTCGGACCGGCGTCTTGCGCGCGCTCCGAACAGATGAAAGTGCGGTCTTCGACACGCGCCACGTCGGTCGGGTCGGAGCAGGCCAGATAGGAGTTTTTGCGCAGTGCGGGATTCAGTTTGACGAACATGCCGCTCGCCACCATCTCGCCACACAGCCGTTCGTATTCGGCCTGCGAACCGTCGGCCCAATAAATGCGCGCCGGCTGCGTCAGTGTCGCAATCTCGGCCACCCAGCGTTTCAGCGCTTCGTGTTCGAGCGCGGCGGGGGCGTTGATGGTGGCGGTAGTAAAGGTCTTCATGGGGTGTTCAATCTCCGGGCACATCGCCAACCGGCATGGCGAGGAAGGTCACTTCGGATACGTCGCGCAGCGACTTCAAGAGCGGCTGGTTTTCGTCCCCGACTCATCAGACTCCGGCGCCCACGGCACGCCGGTCCGTTCTTCGATGTAGGTGCGCAGGAGCCGCCGCACCAGTTGCGAAGGCGTGGTGTCTTCCTCGGCACACAGACGTTCCAGCAAAGCTTTCTTGCGTGGATCGATGAGCACCGTCAGACGCGCCGTTCGTTCTTCTAGTGCCATCGGGCAGAGTATCCGTTGCAAATCCAATGATAATGCCATGATAATTCCAAGCAGATATCAGTTCAATTGCGCCCACGCATGACTGCGCCGCCCGCGCCTGTCGCCGGGGCGGCGGACCTTCGAGAGCACGCCATGGCCGATTCCTCCCCGCCCCGTCATACCCGTCCGTTCGTATCCATGACCAACAAGACCAAGGCTCTGCACTTCGCCGTCGAGGAGGTTCAGAGCCGCATGGATGTGCGCGAACCACACACGCTCAATCTGCAGTACACGCGCTCGATGATGGGCTTCATGCTGTTCGACGCGGCACCGGCCTACATCGGCATGATTGGTCTCGGCGGCGGCTCACTGGCCAAGTTCTGCTACCGCTATCTGCCTACCTCGAGCATCTGCGTGGCCGAGATCAATCCCTATGTGATTGCGCTGCGCAATGAATTCGAGGTGCCGGAAGATGACGAGCGTTTCAGTGTCATCGAAGCCGACGGCGCAGATTTTGTGCGCGCCCCACCACAGCCATTCAACGTGTTGATGGTCGACGGCTACGACCACAAAGGTCTGCCGCCGGCCTTGAGTACGCAGCGCTTCTACGAAGACTGTTACGCCGCACTCGCCGTGGATGGCTTGCTGGTGGTGAATCTGCATGCCGACCATCGCGGCTATCAACAGCAGATTGAACGCGTCCAGCGTTGTTTCCACGACGCCTTCCTGCTGGTCGAGGACAAACGCGAAGGCAACAGCATCGTGTTCGCACAGAAGGGCAACCCCCTGCAGATGCTGTCGCCAGGGCCGCTGCGCCGCCCACCCGCCATCGAGGATAAAGTCTGGCGATCCTTCGAGGGACCGTTCGCACGCATCATGTCCGCGCTCAAGGAACAGGGCGGATGATCGCGCTGCTGGAGGCCCGCCGCGCCGGCCTCTATGCACGCCAGCACTGGCTGCCGAATATCGTCGCCGGGGTCATCGTCGGCGTGGTCGCACTGCCGCTGGCGATGGCTTTTGCCATCGCCTCGGGCGCACGCCCCGAGCAGGGCCTGTATACCGCCATCATTGGCGGCGGCCTGGTGACCTTACTCGGCGGCAGCCGCGTGCAGATCGCCGGCCCGACCGGCGCCTTTATCGCCATCCTGTCGGGCATCACCGCTGAGTACGGCATCGCCGGTCTGCAGGTGGCCACCCTCATGGCCGGCGTGATGCTGGCACTGATGGGCATCGCGCGTCTGGGTGGCGTCATCAAATTCATCCCGGCGCCGGTCATCGTCGGATTCACCGCCGGCATCGGCGTCATCATCTTCGTCGGCCAATGGCGCGACTTTCTCGGCTTGCCCAAAGTCGACGGCAAACATTTTCACGAAAAGCTCTGGCATCTCCTCGAGGTTCTGCCGCAACTGCATCTGCCTACCGTGATACTCGCCAGCCTGAGTCTGGCGCTGGTGCTGTTCGCACCGAAATTGAAACCATTGGCACGCATACCGGGCCCGTTGACGGCGATGGTGGCGGTGACGCTGCTGCAGAGCGCCCTACAGTTGCCGGGCGTGGCGACTATCGGCAGCGCTTTTGGTGGCATACCGCAAGGCCTGCCGCGTTTTGCCTTGCCGGACCTGTCGTTAGCGCAAATGATCACCCTGATCGGGCCGGCCTTCACCATCGCGATGCTCGGCGCTATCGAGTCACTGTTGTCGGCAGTGGTGGCTGATGGCATGGCCGGCACGCGCCATGACTCCAACCAGGAATTGCTCGGCCAGGGCATCGCCAATATTTGCGCGCCGCTGTTCGGCGGTTTCGCCGCCACCGGCGCGATTGCACGCACCGCCACCAATATCCGCAACGGCGCCAGCAGTCCGCTGGCCGGCATCATCCACGCCGCCACGCTGGTCGCCATCCTGCTGTTCCTCGCGCCGCTCGCTTCACGCATTCCGCTCGCGGCGCTGGCCGCCATTCTGTTCGTAGTGGCGTGGAACATGAGCGAGTTGAAACATGTCGCCTTCATCCTGCGCAAGGCACCCACGGCCGACCGCGTGATTCTGCTCATCACCTTCATGTTGACGGTATTCGTCGACCTGGTGGTCGCCGTCAATGTCGGTGTGATTCTGGCGGTGCTGCATTTTCTGCGGCGCATGTCGGAAGTGGTCGACACTCAGCCAATGGCGGCCGAGGCACTGAACGAAGAATTACGCGAGCACGAGCTCGATGAGCTGCCGCCGGATGTAATGGTGTTTGAAATCGATGGACCGATGTTCTTTGGCGCGGTGGAGAATTTCGAACGCGCACTCATGCAGACCCATACCGATCCCGCCGCGCTGCTCATCCGTTTGCGCCGCGTGCCGTTCATGGATATCACCGGTATTCAGACCCTCGGTGAAACGATAGATGACCTCAAAGGGCGCGGAGTGCGGGTGATGTTGTGCGAAGCAAACGAACGCGTGCTCGCCAAACTCGCCAAAGCCGGTGTGTTGGATAAACTCGGCGACGCAGGTTATCAGCAGGACTTCGCGACGGCCGCGACACAACTCAGCGCTGCGCCGGAGCCGCCCCTGTAGGCGCGAATTCATTCGCACATTAAAGCCGCAGTTCGACGCCTTGCCGCGCCATTCAAGGTGCGAATAAATTCGCACCTACAACGATCATCCTGCGTTTCGACTTTCTACTTCTTCGCCAACGCCGCTCTCGCCTGTTTGCGGATGTAGTGCAACAGGCCATCGATATCGGCATCGCTCAGTTCGCGATACTGCGGCATGCCATTGGCAAGGCGCGCGCCGTCCACCACCACCGCTTTCAATGCCGCGTGATTGGTTGGTATCGGCGATTCACGCAGATCGGGCGCAGTACCACCCGACACCACGCCGCTGCCATGACATTGCACACAGGTGCTGATGTAAAGCGCCTGACCTGCAGCGGCGAGTTTGTCGTCGACCTGAAAATCCTGGGGGTCGATGGGCTGCGCAAAAGCGGGCGGCGGTGACGGCGGCATCGCTTGTTGACCGTCGAGGCTGAAGGTGATGAGGCGGCGCGGATGGGCCTTATATTTCCAGCCATGTTGCCCGGCCAGTGAGCCGGTCAGCAGCCCGGCGCCACCCCAGCCGACCAGCAAAGCCACCTGTTGTTTGCCATCGACGCTATAGGTAATCGGCGCGGCGGTAATGCCGGAACCGACATTCACTGACCACAGTTCATCACCGGTCAACGCGTTATAGGCGACAAACATGCCGTCGGCGCGCCCTTCGAACACCAGATTGCCCTTGGTGGTCATGGTGCCGGGGTTCCAGTTGGGCGGCAATTTTTTCTCCCACACTTTTTTCTGGTTGACCGGGTCCCACGCCAGCAGGCTTGCTTTGCTCCAGTCCGCGGGGGTGTCATCGGTACCGAAATGAACACCGGGATCGATCTTGAAATGGGGTGATTGCCACTTGGTCGGGTCGATGCCTTTATCGTTGAACACACCGGCCATCTCGACCGTCGGGATATAGACCAGGCCGGTGTTGGGGTTGTAGGACATCGGATGCCAGCTATGCGCACCTATCGGGCTCGGCCACACCATTTCCTCGCCGTCTTCGTAACGCGCGCCCTGCACTTCGACCGGCCGGCCGGTCTTGAGGTCGACCTTTTCGGCCCACGTCACCTTGCCAAACTTCTCGGCCGACAACAGTTCGCCGTTGGCGCGATTGAGGATGTAGAAAAATCCGTTCTTGGGCGCATGCAACAAGGCTTTGATGGTCTGCCCGCCGAACTTCATATCGGCCAGCACGATGTCCATGCTCGAGTTGTAGTCCCAGGTTTCACCCGGGGTGGTCTGGTAATGCCACTTGTATTCACCGGTGTCGGCATCAAGTGCAACGATGGAGCACAGGAAGAGATTATCGCCGCCGCCCGGGCTTCTGATCTTCTGATTCCACGGTGAACCATTGCCGGTGCCGAGCAGCACCTGGTTATACGCCGGATCATAGGTGATGCCGTTCCATACGTTGCCGCCACCGCCGTGTTTCCACCATTCGCCGGTCCAGGTCTTGGCGGCCATCTCCATCGCCTTGTCTTCAAAACCATCGGCCGGATTACCCGGCACGATGTAGAAGCGCCACGCCTGTTTGCCGGTATTGATGTCATAGGCAGTCACATAACCGCGTGCCGCTTCGTGTTCAGTGCCGCCATTGCCGATCAGCACTTTGTCACGAAATACTTTGGGCGCGCCGGTGATGTAATAGGCACGACGCGGGTCGATGGTCATGGTCTCCCACAACATCTTGCCGGTCTTGGCGTCGAGCGCGACCAGACGTCCGTCGACGGTCGAAATGATGACTTTGCCCTTATAAAAGGCCGGCCCGCGATTGGTCTCCCACATGATGCGCAGACGATCACCGGCATGTTCAATCACCTTCGGATCGTATTCCCACAATACTTTGCCGCTGCGCGCATCGACCGCGCGCGTATAGCTGTAGGTGCCGGTGAAATAGATCACGCCATCCACCGCCAGCGGCGTGCCGATCAAGGCGCGCTCACCAGGCAAATCCAAGGCCCAGTTGACGCCCAGTTTTGCGACGTTGTCGGCGTTGATCTGATCGAGTGGGCTGTAGCGCTGCTCGCTGCTGTCGCGGCCATAGGCGGCCCAATTGCTGCCGTCGCCGGTCTCACTCAAGTATTTGTCATCGACCGCGGTCTCGGCGGCCTGTGCGGCGGCGCCGGCCAGCATCAAGACGGCGCACAGTGCTGAACGAAATCCCATACTCCCCTTCCTCAGTTCTTGCTCTTGTTGACGACTCGCTTACGACACGCGCGCTTAGCGCGTCACCACCACACCACGCCAGAACGCGATGTGATCTGTGATGTTGGCCGCCGCCGTTTTTGGCGTCGGGTAGTACTCCTGGTCTTTAATGATGAGTTCGCGCATCAAGCCTTCGGTTTTATCGGAGACCCGAAGCTCGCCTTGATCCCTAAAGGACAGCGGCATGTCTTCGCTTGGTTTAAACACAAGATCCCCGTGGAG
>CAMCBY010000053.1 GCA_945873015.1 Klebsiella pneumoniae | reverse complement strand
CCAGCCGCTCACCGGCGTGGGCGGCGGCGATCTGCGGCGTGCCGGCAGCCGACATCGACGCCTTTGCTCATTTGCTTGGTCAACAGCCGCGCAGTTTCTTCCGGCTCGGTTACGGCTTTGCGCGCCAGCGCAACGGCGCGGTCAACATGCATGCGGCGGCTTCCATCGCGGCGGTCACCGGCGCCTGGCGTCATCGCGGCGGCGGCACGTTCTTTAATAACGGTGCCATTTATCACTGGAATCGCACCCTCATCGACGGCCTCGACGCGCGCGACCCGAGCGTGCGCTTGCTCGACCAGTCGCGCATCGGCGCGGTGCTGACCCACGAAACCGCGGCGCTCGGCGGTGGTCCGCCGGTGACGGCGATGCTGATCCAGAACACCAATCCCATGTCGGTGGCGCCGGATCTGAATACCGTGCATCGCGGCTTCGCGCGTCAGGATTTGTTCGTCTGTGTGCATGAGCAATTCATGACAGAGACCGCCAAGGTTGCCGACATCGTGCTGCCCGCCACCATGTTTCTCGAACACGACGACCTCTACCAGAGTGGTGGCCAGCAGCACATCCACTTCGGCCCGCGTATCGTCGCGCCGCCCGGCGAATGCCGCTCTAATCACGAAGTCATCTGCGCGCTCGCCAAACGCCTTGGCGCCGAGCATCGCGGCTTTGAGATGTCGCCCCGCGAGATCGTCGACTGGACCTTGCGTGAGTCAGGCTGGGGCAGCGTCGAGGAACTCGAAACACGCCATTGGATAGACGCGCAGCCGAGTTTCGACGAGGCGCATTTTATTCAAGGTTTCGGCCATGCCGACCGGCGTTATCACTTCGCGGCCGACTGGCAGGCGCCGGCGCCTGCCGCATTTGGTCCGCCCGGTGCTGCGCTCGACATGCCGAGTCTGCCCGATCATTGGGACGTCATTGAACACGCGACCCCTGACATGCCGTTCCGCCTCGTCACCGCGCCGGCCCGCCAGTTCCTGAATTCGAGCTTTACCGAGACTCCCACCTCACGGCGGCGCGAGGCACGCCCGACCGTGATGTTGCACCCCGATGATGCCAACGCACTCGGCATCAGTGACGGTGCCAAGGTCGAACTCAGCAACCACCGCGGTTGCGTGCGCCTGCATGCCGAATGTTTTGACGGCCTGCAGCGCGGCGTGCTGGTGTCAGAAAGCATCTGGCCGAATGCGGCCTTTGAGAACGGTATCGGCATCAATGCCCTGACCGGTGCCGACCCCGGCGCACCGACCGGCGGCGCGGCCTTCCACGACAACCGCGTGCGTATCGTGGCGGTCTAGAGTCCAGTTGGATTGCAACGGACGCGGCGCGAATTGATGTCGATCAAGGCGCCCAGGCCGAGTGGCTCGCTACTGTGATCAAATCCATTAATGGGGAAGTGTCGATGTTTGAAGCCGCCGAACTTGGTCTCAAGATTTCCAAGGACGAATTCGAGCGGCGCGAACCGCAACTCCACCAGGACCTGCTGGCCCTGCAACAGCGTGTGCGTGATGCTGATTTTCCGGTCATTGTGATCGTGTCCGGTGTCGAGGGCGCCGGTAAGGGTGATGTGGTCAGCCTGCTGCATCGCTGGATGGATGTGCGCGGACTTGAAACGCAGGCGTTCTGGGACGAGACCGACGAAGAACGCCAGCGTCCGCGTTACTGGCGCTTCTGGCGCGCGATGCCACCCAAGGGCCGCATCGGGGTGTTGTTCGGTTCCTGGTATACCCGCCCGATCATCGACCTTGCGCTGAAGTTTTCCAAACGCGACAAATTCGATCGCGAGCTCGAACGCATCCGTCATTTTGAAGACATGCTGGTCGACGATGGCGCACTGATTATCAAGCTGTGGTTCCACCTGTCGAAAAAGGGGCAGTTGAAGCGCCTCGAGGAAGATGCCAAGGGCAAGGGCGATAAAGTCGGGCCGCTCACCAAGACCTATGCCAAGAGCTATGACCGTTTTGCCAAAGTCTCGGAACGCGCACTGCGCAAGACCGATGTCTCGCATTCACCGTGGCATATCATCGAGGCCAGCAATACCCGCTATCGCAACTTGCGCGTGGGCGAAATCCTGATCGAACGCCTCACCGCGCGACTCGAGCAACTACCGCCCAGCAGCGGCCGCGTGACTGTCAGTTCCACCACTTTGAACAAGGCCGGCGAGCCCGGTGTGTTATCAGCCGTGCCGCTCGCGAACACCTTGACCGACAAGGCTTACCGCCACGCCATGGCGCAATACAGCGATGAACTCTACGCCCTGGCCTGGAAAGCCCGCGCACAGGGTGTCAATACTGTCGCGGTCTTTGAGGGTTGGGACGCCGCCGGCAAGGGTGGCGCAATCCGGCGCGTGACCCAGGCGATGGATGCGCGCCTGTATCGCGTGATCTCGGTCGCAGCGCCGACCGACGAAGAAAAGGCCCACCACTATCTGTGGCGCTTCTGGCGCCATGTGCCGCGCGATGGTTTTCACACCATCTACGACCGTTCCTGGTATGGCCGTGTGCTGGTTGAGCGGGTCGAAGGTTTCGCCACGGACCCGGCCTGGCAGCGTGCCTACAACGAGATCAATTCCTTTGAAGAGCAACTGGTCGAGCACGGCTCGGTGGTGCTCAAGTTCTGGGTGCATATCGATCAGGAAGAGCAATTGCGGCGCTTTCGCGAACGCGAGCAGACACCCTGGAAACAACACAAAATCACGGCCGAGGACTGGCGCAATCGCGAGCGCTGGAACGACTACGAACGCGCCGTGACCGACATGGTGGTGCATACCAGCACCGAGATTGCGCCGTGGACGCTGGTCCCGGGCAACGACAAACGCGTCGCGCGCGTCGAGATCCTGAAGACCTACTGCGAACGGCTGGCCGCTGCGCTCGACTGAGTCGTCACTGCAATTGAACCTTGGTCGCCACCCGCGGAACCCATCCTCGGGCGTGGCCACAGCGTGTAACAATGATTTACCTTGTTGTCATGACGGGGCGCGAACGCAACTCAGCCCTTAACGTTTACCATGGCCGCGAGCGCCAGACGCTCACCATGGAATAATAATGACAGCCGCGACGGCCAGGGAATTGACCACCAGCGCATGAAATCGCTACTCGACTTTGTCCCTTTGTTGGTGTTTTTCGGCGGTTATTACGGCGCCAAACAATGGCCCGACCTCGCGGACACGTTCATCAACGTCATGCTCGGCCTGTTCGGCCTGGCGGGCCCGCTACCGGCGGATCAACTGGATATGGCCTGCGCCACCCAGCTCGCCATGCTGGCAACCCTGGCACAAGTCGGCATCCTCATCGCCTGGCGCCAGAAGGTCGACAAGATTCTGTGGATCACCCTCGTGATAGTGGTGGTCATGAGCGTCGCCACGTTGATCTTCCATGACCCGGCCATCATCAAATGGCGCTCAACGGTGCTCGATTGGCTGTTCGGCCTGATCCTGCTCGGGGGCGAGGTGTTGTTCGGCAAGAATCTCATCCGCTCCATGCTCGGGGGGCAGATTGACTTGCCCGATAACGTCTGGCGGCTTTTGAATTTCAGTTGGGTAGGTTATTTCGCCTTGTCTGGCGTGCTCAATCTCATCGTCGCGGCGCGCTTCAGCGAAGAAACCTGGGTGAATTTTAATATGTTCGGCGGGCCGGCCTTGACCGTGCTGTTCATGCTCGGGCAGGGTTTTTATATGTCGCGCTTCATGGAGCCAGGCGACGAAAGCCGCTGAGGGATGCGAGGCGAGAGCCTCGCATCCCGCGCTCAAGGCTTAAGCCAACTCGTAGGCGTCGAGCTTCGGCGCCTGCATTTCGCTAAAGAAACGCGTCGGCGTCCACGGCCAACTGGCCGGCACACCGTTCTTGTCCAGATACCAGCTCTTGCAGCCGGTCGCCCAGATGGACTTCTTGGCCGCCGCGCCGCGCTCGGCTTCAAAACTCGCCGAAGCGTCGGCGCTGACGCTGATCTCACGACACTTGCCGACCCGGATCTGTTCCAGCAACTGCATGATGTAGGCAACCTGCGATTCGGCGATACGAATCAGCGAGAAGTTGCCAACCGGGCCATTCGGGCCGTTCAGCATGAAGAAGTTCGGGAACTGCGGAATCGAAATCGACAGATAGGCGACCGGATGGTCTTCCCACACGTCATCGAGATTCACGCCATTGCGTCCGAGCACGGTGGTCGGCCGAATGAAAGCATCGGCACGGAAGCCGGTGGCCACCACCAGCACATCCAACTCATGCAAAACGCCATCGGCGGTGCGCACACCCTTGGGCTCGATGCGCGTGATGCCCTCGGTGACCAGGCTGGCATTGGGATGCTGGATGGCTTCGTAAAAGTCAGGCGAGAAAATCATGCGCTTGCAGCCGGCGCGATAGCTCGGCCGAAGTTTTTCGCGCAGCAGCGGGTCGCGCACATTGTTTTCGAGGTTGGCGAGGCAGGCCGCTTCGATTTCCTTCATTTCCGCCGATTCTGAGTCGATGACGGCATTGGCGAACGCATCGAAGAAACCGGTGATCTTGGTGATCTCGTCTTTCAGGCGCTGCGGACTGCTGCGGAACTCGGTTTTGTCCTGGTCGGTGTAGAAACTGTTCTCAATCTGCATCACCCACTGCGCGGTGCGCTGGAAAAGGTCAAAGTGGGCGACCTTACCCACCAGCGCCGAGGTGATCTGGATGGCGGTCGAGCCGGTGCCGATCACACCCACCCGTTTGCCTTCCAGCGGCACGCTGTGATCCCAGCGCGCAGTGTGGAAACAGGCGCCGGCAAAGCTGTCGATCCCGGGAATATCGGCGACCGCGGGATGATGCAGCACGCCGGTCGCGGCGATTACGACATCGGCGACATCGTCATGGCCCTTGGAGGTCTTCAAATGCCAGCGGCCATCGCGAAAAATGCATTCCGGAATCTCTTCGTTGAAGCGCACTTCGTCAGTCACGCCGTACTTGCGCGCCACGCGTTCGAAATATTCGTGGATCTCCGGCCCCGGGGCGAAGGTCTGGCTCCAGTCGGGGTTGGGCTCGAAGGAATAGGTGTAGCCGTGGGCGGGCACGTCACAGGCGACGCCGGGGTAGGTGTTCTCGCGCCAGGTGCCGCCGACCCGGCCGCTCTTTTCGTAAATGACGTAGTTCTTATAGCCCGCCTCGCGTAGCTTGATGGCGGTCAGGATGCCGGCCATGCCGGCGCCGATGATTGCGATGCGCGGCTCGCGGGTAGTGGATTGCGCGTTACTCATGGTCAGGTCCCCCACGCGCCATTCTCGCGGAATGGTCGGCGCGTGCTTGCGATTGAAAGATGAAATGAAACGAATCGCCCAGGCATAAAACCCACGCGGTCCGCAGCGATACGCCACTACATTAACAAATCGGCTCCCTCGAAGGCAGGGCATAGTGCTCGTGGATTCCCCTTACCCCATCGGTGTACCCGTTAGCGGATTTTGCCTATGCTGGTCGGGCGCCGTGACCACGGTTCGAATGACGCACAGGGGGGACGATGCCGCAGGATCTGGGAACGTTGCAGCAGGTGATTCAATTGGTGACGAATTTCCTCGTCGCCTACGCCTTCCAGCTGGCCGGAGCGGTGATCATCATCGTCGCCGGTTATGCAGTCGCCAACTGGGTGGGACGCAGCGTGTTGCGCCTGCAGGAGCGGCGCCACGTCGATATCACCCTGCGCCAGTTCATTTCCAGCAGCGCGCGCGTCCTGGTCATCGGCCTGTTCGTGATCATGGCACTCGGCAAGCTCGGCATCAGCATCACACCGCTGGTCGCGGCGCTTGGCGGCCTCGCGGTCGGCGCCAGCTTTGCCATTCAGGGCCCGCTCTCCAACTACGGCGCCGGCATGGTCGTGATCCTGACGCGCATGTTCAAGGTCGGCGATACCATCAATGTGCAGGACTGTGCCGGGGTAGTAGCCGACATCACGCTCTCCTCGACCCGTCTGGTGGCCGAAGACGGCGAGGACATCATCATCCCCAACAAAAACATCGTTGGTGAGATTCTGCGCAACTCCTACGACAAGCGTCTGGTGGAGGGCCGTATCGGCATCGACCCGGAGGCTGACATTCCGCGCGCCTGCGCGACCATCGCTACGGTGGTCAGGGACCGCACCCGCGAACTCAGTGTGCCCGCGCCGCTGGTCGGCATCGAGGCCTTTGAGGACGACATGATCGTGGTGGGCTATCGCTACTGGGCCAACTCCCAGCGTTATTTCGAAACGCTCTACGCAGTCAACGATGCCATCCATGCGGCGCTCGATGCGGAGCACATTCACCTCGCCTCACGGCGTCTGATCAGTGGCGCCGACGGGCACTGAAGCGGCGCTCTGACGGCTCACCCAGGGTCGTCCGCCCGCATAGAGTTTCGCCACCGCACGCGCGCCCGCCTGCGCCTCCACTTCGGTGGTATATCCCGCCAGCGACAGCCGCCATGCGTGGCCACCGCCCAGCACCACTTCTGTGACCGCGACAGCGTGGCCAGCCGCGACGAGTCTGCTCTCGATTGACCGAGCTTCGGCCGCGTCGCTCAGCAGTGGCAACATCAGCTGATAGACGCCCTGTTCGTCACGCTGACCGCCGCCGGCCTGGGGTTCGGTCTCCTGCGCCCAGCGTCCGAGGTCATCGGCATTGACCGGCGCGAGCGGTAAAGCTGCCTGGCCGGCGGGCGCCATGAACAGACTTTGCGGTTCGTGCATCGTCACCTTTTGACCGTTGTGCTCAATGTCTATGTGGCCTTCGAGCAGGACCACAAAATCGCGCGCGGCCTCGTGTTTGCCCCACACATCGGTGCCGCGTATGCCGATAGTCGCGCTGCCGACCCGTGCGCGGATCTCGCGCTGGCGCCCGACCACCGTGGTGGTGAAACGAAATGCGCCGCGGACCACGTCGAGAAAACCCTTGAACACGCCGGCGTCCGTCGCCGGTGCCTGCAGTTCGCTGAGGGTGAGTTCGGCATGTTCACCGAGTTTGACGATGCTGCCCTCGGACAAGGCCAGCACCACGCGCGCGCCGGCCCCGGTCTGAATACGATCACCTGCGGTCAGTGCTTCACCCGGCAACAGCGCGGTCCGTGTGCCCTGCTGGATACGCCACGCGGGCGCCTGTAACAAACGCACTTGCCCCGGCGCCGCCAGCGCCGGGGCCATCAAACCAAACAACAGAAGAGAAACAATGAAGGACGACATGACATTCCTCTGCTGACGACACCACAGGCCGCGCCGCCACAGGCTGGAGGCACGATATCAACCAGTGTGGGTGCCCGCTGCCGCTGCGAGGGTTCGATTTTGTCCTGCAAAAAAAACGGGGCCCGCAGGCCCCGTTCGCCGACGTTCTTGCTGCGCTGACGACTCAGCCGCTGACTTTGACCTTCTTCGGCTGCAGCTGGACTTTTTTCGGAATGACCACTTCCAGCACGCCGTTCACGCTGCGCGCCTCGACATGCTCGGCATCGACGCTGTCCGGCAGGGCAAAACGACGGTAGAAATTACCGGACAGCCGTTCGACCCGTCGTGCACCGCCGGCACGCTCTTCGCTGCGCTCGGAGCGACGCTCACCGCTGATGGTCAGCACGCCGTGTTCCATCGACACATCAATGCTGGCCGGATCGACTCCCGGCACATCGGCGCTGATCACATAACGCTCCTGCTCTTCGTGAATGTCGACCGCCGGCACCCAGTGACTGACGGCCGACGTCGAATTGTCATCGGCATCAGGCGCAGTGCCGCCAAAGGCGCGGTTCATTTCGTCCTGCAGACGACGGATGGTGGAATAGGGTTCGTAGATGGTGGTTCGCATGGTGGTAGCCTCAGGCTCGATTGTTTTGCTGAGTCCTAGATGGCGCCCGCCGCCGAATTTTCAAGTCCGGGATGGCGCGGCGCGGACTATCCACCCGCGCTGCTACCTCAACTGGCGACGTCCACCATCGAGGTAAAGCCGCTCGGTTCATGGGGACCATATGCGGCATGTTCAAGAATGCCACTGGCGGTCTCGCGACCATTCATGGTGACTTTGCACACCTGTTGAATGTGAAACAGCATCGGCTTGCTCATGTCGAGTTCGTCGAGTTTCCAGGTTTCATCGTCGATGGCGAAACTGCCTTTATAAAAACCGTGGCCCCATTCCGGATTAAAATAACCGAGCCCTGCCATCTGGAATCTCACCAGTGGTTCGTATTCGAGTTCCACAATCTCGCCACCGGGCCGTGCAAAACGCACCACCGCATGTTTGATGCGGCGGCTGCCGGCGGCATAGCCGAATTCATAGGCGCAGGGCGTGGCGGCCACTTCGTTGGTATCGCGTGCAAAGACCGGCGTATCGGCTTGCGGCACGCGCGGCACGGTGCCGCCGGAATTGAGCATGATGCCGCCCTTGGCATCCGAGTAGAACAGACCGTGCAGCACATAGTCGGGCCAGAAAGTCTGTGACCACGCGAAATAGAATTGCGATGCCCAGCGATGTGGACGACCGCCAGGCTCACCGCAGGGTCGCACACCCCACGAACGGTCACGCGTGCCATTGGTGTGCTCGGCGCTGACTTCGATACGTTTGCCCTTGACCACAATCCAGCCCGACCAGCGTCCGAATTGCGTGACGCGCGTGATATCCATCGCGGTGTGCAGCCCATCGGTCAGAATCTGTCGGTCTTCTTCGTGCGCGCCGGTGACGGCTTCAAACAACAACTGCGCTTCAAAGCCGCGCTCGGGACAATTGACCGTGATGCGGTGGCGCCGCATCGGCACCAGGGTCTCGACCTTCAAAGGCCCGAGTTCGGTCTGGGTGCGATCGAGCGGCGGCTCACCACTCAGATGCAGACAGTACTGATGGCCATCGACCACCACGCTGAAACCACCGTCGATGACACCACGGTTGGGATAAAAACCCATCGCCGCACTGAAATACAAAGAGCCATCACCGACAAAACCGTTGAACCAGAAACGGTCGTAGAAATTGCGATCGCTGGTGGCGGGGATCGCGAGCGGCTGCGGTGTCTGATGGATGGGATAGTCGTCGAGCGTGGTGATCATTGTTCTCTCCCCGGTGTCGGTGATTGTTGTGCGCGTCGTTGCGCAACGCAGACCCGCGCGGCCATTGTGTGCGACACCCGCAAGTTTCTCTGCGGGCCGCGATCAAGATAAATATCGTCAGCCGAGCAGCGGTGCGCAGGCCAGCAAGGAGGTATCGTCGGCAAAGGTACTGCGTACCAGGCGCGTGCCACTCGCCTCGGCCATCCTTTTGTATTGCATCCATGACACCACGGCCGCTATCGGTGTGCCGCGTCCGCTGTCGAATTGCAGCGGTCCGTAAACATTGGCGGTATAGATCAAGTCTTCCGTGCCGATGCGCTGGGTGGCGTCGTGGCGCGCACCCGCCGGCTCAAAAAACCACACGCCCGGTCCATAACCTTCGGGTGGTCCGAGGCGATAGCCGATGCGCCCCGACAGCACCAGAAAGTCCGCAGCCGCGAGGTGATAGTGCGGGCCAGCCACACCATTGTGTTTGATGATCATTGAAGTCACGCCGGTCTCTTCGCTGACGCGCAGAATCTTCATGCCGAAATCCGGATTCCTGGGATTCACATACCACGGCACGCGGTGCGTATCGACGCAATGGGGATGCACCGCGCGTGTGTCATGGTCGAGCACGGTCTCGGCTTGCGTGAACCAATGCCGACTGTCGGCCGCAGCCATCGCGAGCGGCGCCGCCGCACCGCGATAGGCAGCGGCGCGCGGCTGCATACATTCGGCAAGGGTATTGGGCACCAGCGTAATGCCGTGCTCGCGGCACGCCACGATGATGTCGAGACTGGTCAAGACACTGCGCACACTGCGGCCGTCGTCATTCAACATCGCCAACGGACCATAAAAATTGGCAAGAAACTCGACATCTTCTTCGGCTACAAGGCGACCGACGCGGGCGTTGGCCGGCACATAACCCCAGGTCGCGACGCCGAGCGTACCGGCCATGTCGCCCTCGGGGTAACGCATGGCGCCGGACAAGATAAAAAAATCCATCGCGCCCAAATGCACCAGCGGCGCAAGTCGCGTGCCCTTGGTGATGCGCACGATGGCGGTGAACATGCCGGATTCGCGGCTCGCACGCAGCGGCTTGAATGCCAAGCCAGGTGCAACCGACAGGCTCAGCCACGGCAGGATGTTGGTATCGAGACCGCCTTCGATGCCGGTCGGATTGAAGTCCGGGTTATAGCCTGTGCTCATGGCGCCCTGCCCTGTCTGCTGGATGGAATGTTTTGTACGGCCACGCGCCTCACGCGCCGAGGGCCGGCGCGCAACGATGAAAGTCCGTGTGTTGTTGATAAGCGGCGGCGATGCCGAGCAGGTAATTTTCCGTGAACGGCGCGCCGATGATCTGCATGCCTATCGGCAGGCCGTCGGCATCGAATCCACACGGCGCGCTGAGCGCCGGCAGGCCGGTCAGACTCGGAATACCGGTGAAACGCATGATGGCCGACAGCATGTCTTCGGCCACACCGTTCTCAATGACGACCGTGGTATCTCCGAGCGGCGTGGCGGTAAACGGCAGGGTCGGACAGATAAACACATCGACCTTACGAAACGCCGCCAGAAAATCACGGCGCAAGACACTGCGATAACGTTGCGCCTGCAGATAGTGGGTGGCGGGCAACAACTCGCCAACCTCGAGCAGCGTGCGTACATCGTCGCCGTAGTCCTGGGGACGACTGCGTAACCATTGTTGGTGGTAGGTGCTGGGTTCGGCCGCCTCGATGGTCAATTGCGCCGAAATGTTCTGCGCGATGTTGGCAATCGAGACCTCGACAATCTGCGCGCCCATGGCGACCAGCGTGTCGAGTGCACGCGCCACCGCGGCCTTGACCGGCGCCTGCACGCCGTGGTCAAAGTAGCCCGGAATAACACCGATGCGCAGACCCTTTACGACGTTCTCACTATCGACCCAGAGCTCTTCGAGCGGCTGCTCGCTGGTGCTCGGGTCGCGCCGGTCGTGGCCCGCGATGACATTAAACAGCGCCGCGCAGTCTGCCGCGCTGCGCGCCAGCGGACCCGCCGTATCCATACTCCAGGCGAGCGGCACGATGCCGTGATTACTGACCCGCCCGTAGGTCGGACGAATACCACACACGCCATTGATGGCCGCTGGCAGACGAATCGATCCGCCGGTATCAGTGCCGAGCGCGCCGTAACACATACGCGCCGCCACCGCCGCCCCTGAACCGCCGCTGGAACCGGCAGCGAAACGTGTGGGGTTCCACGGATTGGCCACCGTGCCGTAATGCGGATTCGCCGAAGTGCCACCCCACGCGAATTCGTGCATGTTGAGTCTGCCGAGGAAAATCGCGCCGGCCTGACGCAGACGCGCGGCAACCGTTGCATCATCGCGCGCTACGCTGCCGGCCAGAATCTTGCTGCCGGCACTGGTCGCAAAACCTTCCACCGCGATGTTGTCTTTCAGTGCTATCGGCACACCATGCAGCGGCCCGAGCACATGGCCCGCTGCTGCCAGTTGCGTCATGGCCGCGGCAACCTCGCGTGCCTGCGTGGCGAAGACCTCGATATAGGCGTGCAGGCGCTGATCGTGCGCTGTAATGCGCGCCAGAGCGGCATCGACCAGTTCCAGTGGCGACACACTGCGCGCCTTGACCAGCCGCGCGGCCTCACACAAGGAGAGTTCGAGCAGGTCGCTCGCCGCGCTCATGGTCCGCCCTCGCCGTCCGCGCGGCCATGTTTGAACAACACGACAGGCAGCACCTCACGACAGGCCTCGCTGTGCATAAGTGTATTGAGCGCGGCGCTGTCGGCCAGCCACGCGCGCAATATCGGCAGCAGCACGGCGGCGCGCCCGGACGCCAGCGGCAGGCCCGCCGCCTGCGCCAGCGCAGCGACGGTCTGTTCGGTAAAAGTTTCGTCGTCAATCAAACTCATGGTCACAAGTGTCCGTTGTCTATCACTGCTCTCAAGGCAGGCGCGAAATAAAACTACGCAGGAAAGCGTTGGTCTGTTCCGGCGCTTCGAGTTGCACAAAATGGCCGGTGCCGATAGCCCGCGCGAACTCGAGATGTTTGAAATGGTTTTTGACGCGGACCGGATCGGCAGCCGCAGCCGAATTGTCCGCCAGCCATTGTCCCACTATCACCAGGGTCGGCTGCTCAAGGCGCGCGGCAAGCGTGGCGGTATCGGCCGCCATGAGATTGATCTCCGCGGCGCGCACCGCCGGTGCTGTGCGGCACGCCTCGGCCACCACCGATGCAACCAGCGCGGGGTCGGCGTGCGGCGCGAAATAACTTGCGTACATATCGCGGAAGTAGTCGTCGTTATCGGGCGCGGTCAGCTTCACCATCATGTCGGCATAAAACTGCGCGGCGCGGCTCGCGGGTTGTTCAAGATCAAGGCCCGGCATGATGGCCGAATCGATCAGAACGAAGGCACGAGCCAGCGCTGCATAACGCGCACAGACAAACACACCCGCCGGCCCGCCGCCCGCATGGGCAACAATCACCGCCTGGGCAAAACCGACATGCGCAGCCAAGGCCGCGACGTCCGCTGCGTGCTGTTCAGCGCTATGGCCGTGACCGGGTGTCGTCGAACGCCCCATGCCACGCCGGTCCATACACAAAATGCGATGACTGTCGGCGAAATAACGGACCTGATGATCCCAGTGACGCAGATTGGCGCACCAGCCATGAATAAAAATCAGCGGCGGATTGCCACACTCGGTGCCTGAGACTTCAAAGTAAAGCTGTGCGCCATCGTCAGTGGTGAAACTGGGCATGGGTGAATCCTGTGTGCCGACGCCTAATGCATCATTTTGCCGGCACAACTTCAACCACTGCAGCGCGGGTGGCGCACATTGTGCGCCGCGCTGTCGATTCAACCTACTCCTTCGTGGGTAACAACGCGCCGACTGCCGAACGATCGTCCGGAACAGTGATGTCAATCACCTGCTGCCTAACCGGCCGTTCGATACGCCGCTCCTGCTTTGACGGCGAACAGGTGGCATTGATGTGATCGATGGCGATGCCGTCGCCGTTCATATGCAACAGCGAGACATGTGTTGACGCGCGCGATGCATCAAGCTGAGTCGGCGCGCGCCGACTCAGCTCGCCGCGCGCAAGGCCGCGATGCGCGCTTCCAGCGGCGGATGGGTGGCGAACA